>JARROG010000164.1:0-4680 GCA_037384185.1 Anaerolineales bacterium
GGATCAAGCCAACTTTGCTGGTGTACGACGCTCATCCGGACTATCTCTCCACCCGCTACGCCTTGGAGAGGTCAGCCAGCGAAGGACTGCCTGCCTTGCCCGTTCAACACCATCACGCCCACATTGCTTCCTGCCTGGCTGACAATGGAGATTCTGGCGCTGAGCCGGTGATCGGGTTGGCATATGACGGCACTGGGTTTGGGGATGACAACGCCATTTGGGGCGGTGAATTCCTTATTGCAGATTACCAGGGTTATGAGCGCTTCGGCCATCTGGCATATTTTCCCCTGCCGGGGGGCGATCTGGCTATCCGCCAGCCCTGGAGATCTGCCCTGGCATTGCTTTACAGCCTGGAAATTCCCTGGGAAAAAGATCTAGCCCCCGTTGACTATGCGCAAAATTTAGAAGAAGCCCTTCCCGGACTTCCAGTGATCAAAGCTTTTCGGGGACAGCTGGACTCCAGGACCAATACCCCCATGACCTCGTCTCTGGGACGTTTGTTCGATGCCGCTGCTGCACTACTGGGAGTCCGCCAGGAAATCAGTTATGAAGGCCAGGCCGCCATCGAACTGGAAGCCCTGGTTGATCCCGATGAGGATCGATCTTATCCGGTATTGCTCTCCCAGGATCGACTGTTCTCTCCAGCAGCCCTGGTCACCGGGATGCTCAAGGACATCAGGAATCAGCTGCCCGTTCCCCAAATCGCTGCCCGCTTTCACAACAGCCTGGCGGATATGTCTCTGGTGGTTGCCCAGCAAATACGTGCGGATCGCGGACTGACCAGGGTTGCCCTCAGCGGTGGAGTGTGGCAAAATATCAGCCTTCTTAGCAGAAGCTATCAGCTGCTGACCAAAGATGGATTCGAGGTTCTGCTGCACCACAATGTGCCTCCCAATGATGGAGGCCTTTCCCTCGGTCAGGCGGTCATCGGGCAGCGTTATTTATTAAGTAAGGAGTAGGTCGATGTGCCTCGGTGTTCCAGGTAAGATCCTCGATATTTATGAAAAACAAGGCCTGCGCATGGCCAAAGTGGACTTCAGCGGTGTAAGCCGGGAGGCCTGCCTTGAGCCAGTGCCCGAGGCTGAAGTCGGTGACTATGTCATCATCCACGTAGGTTTCGCGATCAGTTTGCTCAGTGAGGAAGAAGCCCAGGAGTCGATCGAACTGCTGCGTGAAATCCTTAAGGCTGGTGAACTGGAGGACGCACCACCGCTATGAAATACCTCTCCGAGTACCGGGATGCAGATCTAGTTCACGCCGCCTTGAAAAAAATCCGGGAAATCACTACCCAGCCCTGGACCCTCATGGAAATTTGCGGCGGTCAAACCCATTCCATCATCAAGAATGGCCTGGATCAGCTGCTGCCAGAAGAAATCGACCTGGTCCATGGTCCTGGCTGTCCGGTGTGCGTTACTCCCCTGGAATTGATCGATAAAGCCCTGGCTATTGCCACCCAGCCAGGGGTGATCTTCACCAGTTACGGGGACATGCTGCGTGTGCCAGGTTCCCAGGCAGACCTGTTTTCAGTCCGGGCAGCGGGCGGAGACATTCGAGTTGTCTATTCTCCCCTAGACGCAGTCCGCCTGGCCCAGGAAAACCCGGACAAGCAGGTGGTTTTCTTCGCGATTGGCTTCGAAACCACCGCGCCAGCCAACGTTACCAGCGTCATTCAAGCCGACAATCTCAAATTGGACAATTACAGCATCCTGGTGTCCCACGTTCGTGTACCGCCGGCAATTGAAGCCATTCTCAACTCTCCGGAAAATCGGGTGCAGGGTTTTTTAGCTGCCGGCCACGTCTGTGCGGTAATGGGCTATTGGGAATATCTTCCGATTGCCGAAAAATATGATATTCCAATCACCGTGACCGGGTTCGAACCGCTGGATATCGTTCAAGGCATCCTGGCTACCGTTGAAAGCCTGGAAGCTGGTACCCATGAGGTCAAGAACGCCTACATCCGAACGGTGTCAGAGGCCGGAAACCAGGCTGCCCAGGCCGTGATCAACCAGGTCTTTGAAAATTGCGACCGCAAATGGCGAGGGATCGGCCTTAT
Organism: Anaerolineales bacterium; assembly: GCA_037384185.1. GTDB lineage: Bacteria > Chloroflexota > Anaerolineae > Anaerolineales > UBA11858 > B10-G9. The sequence goes on from JARROG010000164.1 coordinate 2,054, forward strand.
TCCCAACAGCGGCTGGAAGCTAAAATCCGAATACAGCAAATATGACGCTGAAAAACGTTTCCAGGTCGAATCCATCCACTCGGAAGAATCCCCGCTGTGCATTTCCGGGCTTGTGCTGCAGGGTTTGAAAAAACCAGATGAATGCGAGGCTTTCGGAGTAATATGCACCCCTGAAAATCCTTTGGGGGCAACCATGGTCTCTGATGAAGGCGCTTGCGCCGCATATTACCGCTATCGGAAAACAACTAACTGAAGGGATGGGATCCAACTATGACAGAAGAAAAACCCACAATGCAGGGAGCTGTCTGCCCAGTCCCCAGAAGGCATAAAGAAACGATCGTCCTGGGCCATGGAAGCGGTGGGAAGATGATGGCCGATCTGATCCAGGATGTGTTCTTTCCCGCGTTTCAGAACGATATCCTGCTGGCAGGAGACGATGCCGGCGTGGTGGAACTCACAGACGGTTTGTATTTGGCAATCAGCACGGATGCCCATGTTGTCTCACCGCTGTTTTTCCCTGGAGGGGATATCGGTAAATTATCAATCTGCGGCACGGTCAACGATGTCGCCATGATGGGTGCGGTTCCCCTCTATCTGACAGTCAGTTTTATCCTGGAAGAAGGGCTCAAAATGAGCACCCTGGAGCGCGTGGTTGCCTCCATGCAAGCCGCTGCAGACGAAGCTGGCGTGACAATCGTCAGCGGGGACACCAAAGTGGTAGCTCACGGAGAAGCTGACGGGATGTATATCTCGACCACTGGCGTGGGTTTACTAAACCCAAGGAATCACCTCAGCGGCAGTCGGGCCAAACCAGGCGATATGGTCATTGTTTCCGGTACGATTGGCGATCATGGAATCGCAGTCCTGGAAGCCAGAGGAGAGTTGGGATTCTCAACCAACCTTAATAGCGATCTCGCTCCCCTGAACCATCTGATAGAAGCCATGCTTTCAGTCAGTGATCGAGTTCACGTACTGCGCGATCCGACCCGCGGTGGGGTAGCTTCCACCCTCAACGAAATCGCCAGCCAATCTGGAGTTGGAATCGTACTTGAGGAAAGCGCGCTTCCAGTCAAGCCAGAAGTCTCCGCTGCCTGTGAAATCCTGGGATTCGATCCCCTCTACATTGCCAACGAGGGTAAACTGCTGGCAATTGTCGGTGCTGAGGATGCAGAGCTGCTGCTCCAGGTCATGCGCCAGTCACGCTATGGTGAAGATGCTGCGCTGATTGGAAGAGTTGAAAAAGATCCTCCTGGAACGCTGCTCCTGGAGACCGGGTTGGGGGCAACTCGCATTGTCGATGTGCTGGCGGGAGAAATGCTGCCGCGTATTTGCTGAGATATCCCTTGAATACAACCATCCCCTTCCAAACAAGGATCAAAGTGCATTCTTGTGAGATCTTGAACAGGGCTCCGCAAGAATCTTCAATTCCTCTCGGCGAAAAAGGCTATTCGTCCTGAAATATTTCATTGACAAGTGATTCACACCACGTTAAAATCAATTCATCATAAATATTTTTGAGCCGGGAAGCCCATTGTTCCTTTCACCGCTGCCACATACACCTTCCTGACAGGGTTTTGGGGGCTCCACACCGCTACGTCTTCCGCCCCCTTGGATCCTGAGCGTGGGCGGTCGTTTCTTTTGATCTGATAAACATAACCTGAGTACTGTCTGGTTCGATCGCAGAGGACCTCTCCTCTCCCTATGATCCAGATAGAGTGGTACAGCATTCAATTATTGGTTGAACGCTTCGCACTGCAGCAGTCGCCGATGACCTGTTAGCGATTATTCGTGCATGTCAGGGAGAGTTCCAATGACGACCACGTTGCCTCAATCCAGCCCAAAGGAAAAACTTGTTGGTGCCGTAATGGTGGTAGGAGGGGGAATTGCAGGAATGCAGGCCTCCCTTGATCTGGCCGATCAAGGGTATAAAGTCTATTTAGTTGAGAAAGAGAGCGCCATTGGGGGGAAAATGGCGCAGCTCGATAAAACCTTTCCAACCAACGACTGCGCCATGTGCACAATCTCGCCCAAGTTGGTTGAGACCGGCCGCCATCCCAATATCGAGATCCTAACCGGATCCGAGGTGGTTGATGTATCCGGTAAAGCCGGCGATTTCAATGCCCGGGTCTGGACATCGCCCCGCTATATCAGCCTGGATGACTGCGTTGCCTGCAACGATTGTGTGGAGGTCTGCCCGGTCGTTGTCCCCGATATCTTTAACGAACACCTTGTCCAACGCCACGCAGTCTACAAACAATACCCCCAGGCAGTGCCCAACGCCTTTGCGATCACCAAGGCAGGTATCGCTCCCTGTCGGGATGCCTGCCCTGCCAGCCAGCGGGCCCAGGGATATATCGCCCTCATCCGGGAAGGTCGATGGGATGATGCCTTCCGGGTCATCAAAATGGACAACCCGTTTCCTGGGATCTGCGGAAGGATTTGCAACCACCGCTGTGAGACATCCTGCAACCGCGGTAAATTTGACGAACCCATAAACATCCGGGCCCTGAAGCGGTTTGTCACCGATAAGATTTACGAACAACCCCGGCAGCCGGTTGACCCAATTGAAGTGGTCTATCCTGAGGATCGGGTGGCGATCATTGGTGCCGGCCCAAGCGGCTTGACAG
>JARROG010000165.1:0-5291 GCA_037384185.1 Anaerolineales bacterium
CACCCAGCCCAAGATCGAGGGGCCTACCAGCACTCCAAACACAATCTCACCTACAACTACCGGGAGACGCTGGAACCTGGATAACAGGAGCGGGACAGTAAAGGCCAGGGCGAGCACAATTAGCAGGGGGACGAATCTTGTGGGGTCTTCTGGAGGGACTGCAAGGATTGTTGATAAATTCATAAAAACCTTTCCGAAATAGCTTAGAAATGGGGCTTCTTGACAGGATAATATCACACTCCCATCACCATCCCCAGCAATTCTAATTGAGCTATCTGGTTTGAAAAACGAGCTGCAGGAAATTAGGGATCCCAACGATGGGTCAATTTATCCTGCCAGGCAAAGATAACATTCTTCCCTTACATTCTCGGTCAGGATTTTTTTATTATGCGCCAAAATGTTCAGCAAAGGGAGAGGAGAATCTCAGTGTTTCCCGAAATCAGCCGTGTAATAAGCGTCAAGATCACCCGCATCGCCATCCCCCACATATCTGAAGCCAATTCCAATATGGACAGCGTTCTCACTGAGCATGTTTTTTCGGTGCCCCGGGCTGGCCATCCACATATTCACTACAGACCGGGGCGAGAAGCTGGAGCTGGAACTGGCGGCAATGTTCTCCGCTGCCCAACTGAAACTGTAACCCGCAGCGAGTATGCGAGAGCTGAGAGTGGAACCGTCTGAACCGGTGTGACTGAAAAAATCGTTGCAGGCCATATCTTCACTGTGTCTCCTGGCAGCCGCCTGCAGGCTGGTGTTTTGTACAAGGGCAGTCAGGCCTCTATTCTGCCTTTCCTGATTGATCAGATTGACCACCTCATTTTCGTAGGCGGCATTGCCTGCAGGACTGCATCCGGCAGGCAATGGCGTCACAGAAGGCGCGTCTCCGTCGGAGGAGCAGTCCCTGCTATTTTCGTAGTTGAAGTTGGATTGACCGGGACGGAGGTCGAGGAAGGCTGCGGCGGGATAGGGGTTGAGGTTGGAATCTGAGTTCTGATCGCGGTAGAAGTGATATGGGTTGCGGTCGGTACCACTTCCCCAACTTCAGTGGTAGGGCTGAAAGTCGGAATGAATGTAGAGGGAACTGTTTCCACAGCCTCTTCTGGGCTGGTCGCGCTTGGTACCTCAATTCCAACTGTTATTGTAGGTAAAAAATCGCTGGCAAGCCCTTCCTCAGCCAACTGCACGGGAGTGTTAGTCGAAGTATAAGTCGCTTTTACCAGGAAAGGAGTCAAGGAAGCGGTTCCAGAAGGCACTTTACTCACCAGCTTGGCCCCAGAAGCACAAGAGGCCGCAGATAGAGCGGCCATAAGCAAACACAACGAAATCAGGAAATATTTTTTCAGCATAAGAGGGGCTGCTATCAATCCAGGCCACGTTATCCAGTTAAGCGATTGGTGCTGAATTGATTATATCTTCTCCTGCCTGGCACCCCTGGGACCTAAAGAAATTGTAAATGGATGCCAGGGTGAACACCTGCCAGCAAACAAAGACCCGTACCGCAGCTGCGGTACGGGGCGTAACGACAAATTTTTGGACTCCTTCCCTATCCCAAGTCAACCGTATATCAATCTTTGATAATCAGCTGCGAGGCATGCCAGCCAGTCAGCATTGCAACCGGGACACCAGCAGGAACATAAGCCCATTGGCCTGCTTGATATACATCAGGAATCGGCGTAAGGACCGATTTAGGTATCTCCAACAGCTGATTGACTACCGGGATATCAGTCTCGAATGACCAGCCGGTGATCGCTCCCCCCGAGCTGCCAGATATGTTTTTAATTGTTAGCGGGGTTGAAGAAAATTTGAAAAGAATATCTTGCCGAAAATCCTCGAAGATCGTTTTAGACAAATTATCAATGATGCGGTTTTCCAAAGTGGTTTTGAATTCATCATACCAACCAGCCATTTTGACCTTTTCAAATAGTTGGTAATCGAACAAACAACTGATCATCAAACCAGTTTGACCGGCAGGTGCCAGATTTTCATCCCTCAGAACGGGAACGGAGATCTCATAAGTGTTCAGATCGACATATTGTTCCAGCCAGGAAAAGACCTCCCCTTTGGACTTCAGGTCAAAGTTTGCCAGGAGATCCTCCCTTTGGTTTCGATTAACCATACCCAGCCCGTTCCGCAAAGGAGTATAAAAATGGTGTTCTCCACCACGATCCTTGAAAAAGGCGGGCGGGCGATCAACGCCCAGGAAGAGGATAAAGACGGATTCAGCCCCCTTGGCAGCCAGGACCCGAGCCTTCTGGGTTTCAATCGCTTGCTGGTCGTCAGGATTCAAACCATCGGCTACCGTTCTCTGATACAGGGTCTTCAGATCGCAAGCCCAGACCAGCCGATCATAAGGATAGGCCTCTCCATTCGCATCCACTATCCTATGTTCTGCCGGCCTGACCTCCACAATCTCAGTATTGAGTTTGATCTTCCCTCCACTGCTGGTAATCTTATCTGCAAGCAACCGGGGCAATTCCGCAGTGCCTTTTCTGGGATAGAAATAATCCAGATAAACATAAAAATAGCCGAGAGCAAAATGCGTGGGTGTTTGCCTGAAGAAAAGCTGAGTCAGGATATCCTGTAAAGATTGGTTATCAGTGAATTTATCCAAATGGTCTTCCATGGGCAGTTGGTACTTCTTCATCTTCCTGATAGTGATCAGAAACTTCACTGTCCATGGCAGCAATTCCTTGAAGATAAAACCTTTGTCATCCATGATATTTACAAAACTCGGGTTATCGAACCCGGAGAGAACCCGGGTATATCCAGACAATTTCTCGATCTCTTTCATGATCGCAGCGATTTCCTGCTCGCTTTCCGGGAAGAGTTTTTCCAAGATCCGCTGGTAATCAGAGAGAGAATCCATTGATTCCACAGTAAACATTTCATCCTCGATACCAATCGAAATCTTATTTTGCAAGAATTCCCCTTCAATCCCCAGATCCCGCAGCATGGGCTTGACAATCCCCGAGTTGACAAAAGCCCGGGGGCCAGCATCGAATGAAAATCCTCCTTGCTGAAAGGTGTTGACCAATCCTCCCCAGCGGTCGTTCTTATCCAGCAGCAGAACGTTAAAATTCTCTCTGGTCAAGTAAGCTGCAGCGCTGAGACCTGCCATTCCCGCCCCCACGATAACAACTTTCCGATTCCGGTTCATTCTTCAATTCCTCCCAGGTCAAGGCTGACATTCCACAACGCTTCAGCCGCCTCCCTGTCCAGGGCTGGCGGTGCAGGTACTTCTTGGGTAGTCAGATTGAAGAATTTCCCAGAGATTCCTTCCAGGCTGCCATCAACGCCCAGGAAATAGAGAGCTTCAGCTGAAATCTCGGGAGATTTCGCGCTGCGGTCAATAAATGTCTTTTTCATCCATTTGTAGAACGGTCCGTTGTTCTGTCCCATGTTAGTCCTGACATTCCCAGGGTGCATGGCATTGATGGTCACCCCTGACCCGGAAAACAGGTCCCTGAAACAGAGCATGGAGAGCAACTGCGCCAATTTAGCAGATCCATAACCTTTCGACCCGGAAAATCTACGCTGTCGCCAATCCAGGTCTTTCAGACGCAAGCCGCTGATTGCAAAGCGATGGCCCTCAGAATTCACGAAGATAATCCTGCCCTGGCTTTGCCGGAGGAATTTCTCTTTGAGATGATAGTTGATAATGAAGGAACTTAGATAGATGGTCTGGAACATCACTTCCTGGTTATCCCCAGTTAACCTTCTGTGGGTCAAAAATGATCCTGCGTTATGGATCAAGACCGCGATTTCTCTCTCCAGGGCAGCCAACTTCCTGGCAACAGCACGAACCTCCGTCAGGTGTTCAAAATCAGCGATCAAGAATGAACACTTGACCCCGTATTGTTCCTCCAGCATCCGGCATAATTTGACTGACTTTTCCTGACTGCGATTGATGGAGAGGATGTCTGCGCCATGCGAGGCATATTTCTTGGCGGTTTCTAAACCGATCCCCGAAGTTGCCCCGGAAATAACCACCAAACGATCCGGGAAATCTTCCGTACAGACCGCAGGATCGAGTTTTTCGTTGCGTAGGAAATCGAAAAGATCAGACCATTGATATTGCTTGAAGTATTTATCCATGCCTGCTCCCAATCTGTAAACCGAATACCAATAAAAGCGCTGTTACCAGGTACCTCTTTACATCCTTCCTGTTCAGGGGAGAAATGAAAATTGCGTTGCCGCAGTGACGATAATGGTATTTTTATTTCTGGATAGCCTTTATTCTATCTTCTTTTTTGATTCTGAGGATATATTTATCAATCAAAGACAGCAAGAAATCTAAGGCAGATTCGCGCCAATGGACTTCAGATTTCTCCTGTATAATTGACTTGATGAATTTCCGTTCCTTGGAGGGCAATGAACGCTGAAGAAGTCTATCTGGACATCGGAATAAAAATCCACCTGAGGCAGTGGCTTCCCAAACACCACCCGGACAGCCATCTACGATCCTATCTGCTGCTTCACGGATTAAGCAGCAATGCCCGCACCTGGGACCAGGTTGCGGAGCGTCTCTGCACAGCCGGCCATCAGGTCGCTGCCATCGACCAGCGCGGACATGGATTGAGCGAAAAGCCAGACAGCGGTTATGACTTCGCTACCGTTACCAGAGATCTGCAGCAGGTAATCCAGCAGCTGGCCTGGGATGACCCGGTTCTTGTCGGCCAATCGTGGGGCGGCAATGTGCTTCTGGAGCATGCAGCTCGCTATCCAGGAACGGCCCGGGAGTACATCTTTGTCGACGGAGGTTTCCTTAACCTGGGTGATCGGGGTTCCTGGGAGCAGATCAAAGTCGAACTCCGTCCGCCAGATCTGGCAGGAATGCCTCTAAAGCTGATCACTGAACACATCCGCAGCGCCCATCCGGATTGGTCTGAAGAAGGAATCCAGGGCACCCTGGGAAATTTTGAGGTTCTCCCGGACCAGACCGTCAAGCCCTGGCTGACCCTGGAGCACCATCTGGAAATCCTGAAAGCGATGTACGATCAGGACCCCCCTGCTCTCTATCCCAAGATAAAAGAACCGATCTTGATCTGTGCTGCCGATGACGGCGGCGCCCGCATGCCAGTCAAGCGAGAGCAGGTAAAGGCTGCCGCAGACGGCCTCAAAAAAGCTGAGGTGATCTGGTTTCCAAACGCTGCCCACGATATCCACGTTGATCAACCTGAACAGCTGACGAAAGCCATCCTGGCATTTCAAACTTGAACCGTGTCAACGATTGGCCATTTATTTCGCTCTTCTCGTAATATCTTGAGTTCAAAAACAAAGCGCTGAAAACT
>JARROG010000166.1:0-7138 GCA_037384185.1 Anaerolineales bacterium
GGCAACCCGTAGGGCAGTCGTGGGCTGGATGACATCGCCCATCTGATTTAGAACATCCTGCATCACCCGGGACTCCAGGGTGGCTTTTAATCCTCCGCCATCCACCACCGGGGTTTGCGTGACATCTCTGACCAGCTTTAAACCGGCGTACAGCGGATAGTCTCTCTTCATGGCGTGAACATAAAGATCAATCCCCCCCACACCAAATGCGTCTACCTGTCCGTCCAGCTCGCAGAACAGCTCGTAGGCTTTATTTTCATCTCCATTGGTTCCGATGCGCTCGATACTGACCTGTTCTCCCAGCAGGGTGGTGACGACTTTCTTGTCCCGGGATTTGGACCCTAAACTGATGCTGACAGCTCTTTTCATTGAATGGATTGCCTTTTCTAGGGGTAGGGGTGGATTCTAGAGGATTATAACTTATCTGCAACCTGAAGGATACGGGGTGCTGGAAAAAAACAAGCAGCCAGTAGTTGTACTGGCTGCTTGTTATGTGGGCGTGAATAGCAGAGTTGCTTAGGGGATCTGGAGCACAGTGCCGGAGGTTAGATCCTGGTTGATATCAATGTCATTCGCGGCAGCAATAGCTCTCGGGTCAACGTCCCCGTAAAGGCAGGCGATCGAGTAAATGGTATCGCCGTAGGTTACTGTGTAACTGGTGGGGTGACTTCGCAGGGCCCGGTCTCCCACAAAAGCCCGTCCGTTCGGGGGGAGTTTGATGGTGTCGCCCGGGTAGAGCAGTGTGCCGTCATCAAAGCCGTTGTAGAGCTTGATATCCTCAGGGAGGATGTTGAATCGCCTGCCTAAACAGAAGATAAACTCCCCGCTGTGCAGAGTGTAGGTATCTGGAACTGGATACTCAGTCACCACATCAGATCCTGTATCTTCTGCTTCAGTAGGCACCGGTGTATTGGTAGGCTGTTCCATCTCCGCGGAGGTTGCAGTGGCTTCTGGGGAAGCCTCGTCTGTGGTATCGGGTGCCTGTGTATCACCAGCCTTGGGGGTCTTGGCAACTGCTGTTTCAGTCGCCTGGCGGGCGATCTCGCTCAGGTTAGTGGTTGGAGTCACCGGAGGCGGCGTGGAGGCGGACATCGTGCAGGCTGAAAATACGAGTGAAGCGATAATGGCGCTGAGGACTATCAGGCTGGTCTTTTTCATCGAACTGTTTCTCCTTGTGAGGGTATTTTCCCTCTTCGTTTGATCAGCTTTCCGCCAGTTCAAATCAATCAGGGTTGAATTGATACTAGCATAATAAGGAAAGAGCGTCAAGAAAGAATAAACTCCCTACCTTTTGATTCTTAATGTGCAAGTTCAGTGCCAAACTGCGGCGAGAGTTTTGGCTCTCAAGCGGCCCCTCAGGCAGGCTTGATTGACCCCCTGCCTGGCTTCTGATAAACTAAAGAAGGTTCATCTATTATCCTCCAAAAAACACCCAGGCAGGGATGTCATCTATGAGTAAAGTCCTTTATTTGAAATGGCGGCCAGGTAATTGGGATGAGGTCATCGGTCAGGATCATGTCATCACCACTTTGAAGAACGCGGTCCGCCAGGACCGGGTTTCTCATGCCCAGATCTTTTCAGGTCCTCGCGGAACCGGAAAAACCAGCACGGCGCGTGTGCTGGCCAAGGCTGTCAACTGCCTGGCTGAGGATCTCTCAGCCCGACCCTGCAACGAATGTGCCCATTGCCAGTCTGTAATGCGGGGTGATTTCCTGGATCTGATTGAGATCGATGCCGCTTCAAATACCAGCGTGGATGATGTCCGTGAGCTGCGCGACAAGATCAACTTCTCGCCCAATCAAGGGCGCTACAAAGTGTATGTGATCGACGAGGTCCACATGCTTTCCCCCTCTGCTTTCAATGCTCTACTGAAAACGTTGGAGGAACCGCCAGACCACGCCATATTTATTTTAGCAACTACCGAGATCCATAAGATCCCGGTAACTGTGATTTCCCGCTGTCAGCGCCATGATTTCCGGCGAATTCCGGTTCAGGAGATCGTTCATCAGTTAAAAGAGATGGCTGTGGCTGAAGGGATCCAGGTAGGAGATGAGGTTCTGGGATTGATTGCCCGCCAGGCTACCGGAAGCCTGCGAGATGCGATTTCCATCCTTGACCAGCTTTCCAGTGCTGAAGGAGAGATTACCCCGGCATTGGCTCACCAGGTTTTGGGCACCTCTCCAAATGAAGCGGTTCTCCGTTTCATCAGCGCTATGCTGGAAGGAGATCCGGGCAGCGGACTTAACACACTGCATGAATCCGCCCAGCGCGGGAACGATCCAGGTCAATTTGCCCGGCAGGTAGTGGCGTATCTGCGGAATGTGCTGCTGACCAAGATGAACAATGCTGAGAGTGTCGATGTCCCGGAAGACCTGGTCCAGGTGATCGCAGAGCATGCTGGCCAGATCGGTTTAAAACAGCTGCTGGATTTGATCCGGGTCTTCAACAAGGCAGTGATGGACCGGGGTGCTTCCTGGCAGCCAACCCTACCGCTGGAAATGGCTTTTCTGGAAGGTCTGGAAATCGCTTCCGGGGATGTGGCAGGTCCTGCCACTTCAGGAAAGTCACCTGGCAAGCCGGCACCTAAACCTGACAGAAAAAGCGTTCCTGCTGCTCAGGATCCTTCAACCGCCGGACCTAACCCCGGCAGCCAGCCGCAAGATCAAGGTCAGGCACCTGAAAGACAAGATGGAAAACAGCGATCATATGGAGATCTGCCAGGATGTGATTGAGATGGTGATCGGGGTCAAGCTCCCGATCCTGTGTGTTGTGGGCGGGAAGGACCAGTCCAGCCTTCCGGAAGGAGTGGATCCGAATGGGTTGGTAGCAGCAGTCGTCCGCGACCTGGGCGGGTCATTGGTGTCAGATGAGAATCCGCAGGAGTAACTTGTCCTGCTGATCATCCTGCTTTTTTATCCATTGTGAATATATTGGTGGTCTGGAGGTAGGTATGCTGCTTATTCGTTTTAATTCTCGTCTACTGATGGCTGTCATCCTCGTAGCGCTGCTTGCTGGGGCCTGTGCTTCTCCCCCCTCCCTGGCTGACGCTCCTGATCCAACAGCAACAACGGAACCTTTCGATTTGTGCAGCCAGCTTCCTTCTGTGGAGTTGTTCGACCTTCAGGCTGCTGCTGTGATGCAAACTCTTCTGGGAGATGACCAGTTCAGCCAGCTGGGAGAAAGCGGCGCCAGGAATCTGATTGGTTCATATTATTCCCCAACTGAAACATTCTGCGGACTGGACGTTCCCGATGAACTGGAAGCGGCCCTGGCAGAAATCGAGGGGCTTTATAACAGTGGGCAGGATCAACAGGCGGAGTATCTGCTGGATGATTTGCTGCAGGAAGTTGAGGATGACCAGTTCTCTTCTATCCGAGTCCAGAAAATCGCCGCTCCAGCAGCCCAGGCAGGTCGCGAAAGTGCCAGTGCAAAGGTAAGGCACTATTTAACGATCGCTGGACGAGCCGCCTACTGGGGCAATGACACTGCGGCGGATGATGCCCTGGATGCTGCCAGGCAGACCTATCAGAGTTGGGCGTCAGAAGCGGTGGATAGCGCTACTATCAGGGAAGCCCTCCGAATAGCGGCTGAAGCTTCTTTGTTGGGTCTGGACAATTTAAGCGATCAGGCACTGGAAAGAGCACGGGACCTGGCAGAACTGGATCTGATGGGTAAACTGGACCTGTATGAACCCTGTTCAGCCACCCGCGAGGAAACCGGAAAACTGCTGGACGCCGCAGCCGGTGCTGAGCTCCTGGGCGTGGATACCGATCGCTATGATTTCATGTCAGAAGCCAGAGAGTGGCTGGAGATTCAGCAGCTCAGGAAAGATGGAAAGGATGTCCCGCAGTGTGACCGCTGGGAGTTGGAAATGGTGCTCGATGAGGTCTGGGATCAGGGCAGTCATTTGATTACCTGGGAAGGCCAGTTCAAGGTTCTGGATGATAAGACCCTGAGTGGAGAGGGCAAAGGCTCCCTGGCCACTCACACCGAGGTGAACTGCGTTAATGTGATGACGGGAGAGGAATACATATCCACAACAGATGTCAGCGGAAGTTTTACTTTCCGTATTGAGGGCAAGCAGGTAGGTACAGGGGAAGAGAGCCAGTTTAAATTCCTGTTCCCGGCGGAGGTGGATTACAGCGGGGTGGACACGTGCAATGATTTTGAGAAAGACACTTACCTGCCGGCCAATATAATCGAGGAAATCAATGTCTTTGGCGGCGTGGAAAATTATGATCCTGAGTTAGATACGATCTATATGGTACTTCCAGCTGAGGATGGTGCTTCACAGCGCTACGAAACGTTAATTGGCCCAGTAGAGCTGCACCTCCGTTATCTGTCTGGAACAGGCCGATAAAAGATCCGTCTCGATTCGCTTGCTTTCTACCGTGATACTATAATAGAAAGCTGCGTCCTGAAAGGAGAAGATATGGCAAAAAGATCCAAAGGAGCTGGAATGGACAGTCTGGGAGGCAGGGGAGTGATGCAGCAGATCCAGCAGCTCCAGGAACAAATGCTCAAAGCTCAGGAAGAGCTGAAAAATGAAAAGGTCGAGGGATCCGCGGGCGGCGGAGCTGTCACTGTGGAGGTCAGCGGCGACCAGCGGGTGCTCTCGGTCACGGTGGACCCCGGGTTGATTGAGGATGGGGATGGTGAGCTGATCCAGGACCTGTTCCTGGCGGCAGTCAATCAAGGACTGGATGAATCCAGGAAGCTGGCGGAGAGCAAGCTGGGACCCTTGGCCGGTCAGGGACTTCCTTTTTAAGTAGGATCAGGAGAGAAAGGTTATGCTGCCGGAATCGATCAAACAGTGCATTGACGTATTTTCCAGGCTGCCAGGTGTTGGCCCAAAGACTGCTGCCCGGCTGGTATTCTTCCTGTTACGAAGCAGGGATACAGGATTGTCCGAGAAGCTGGCAGATGCCTTGCGCGATCTGATGGAGAAGACAGCTACCTGCCCGATATGTTTTAATATGATGAGTGCGGATCAGGAGCAGTGCCGGATTTGTGCCGACCCCAAGCGCGACCGGCAGGTGATATGTGTAGTCGAGGAACCTTTGGATGTACCCGCTTTAGAGAGCACATCGGGGTATACCGGACTCTACCATGTTTTGAATGGGGCGCTTTCTCCTGTGGAAGGGATCACGCCGGAGGATTTGAAGATCAAGGAACTGCTTCAGCGGGTGGGCGGCGGTGAAGTCAAAGAAGTGATCCTGGCCACCAATCCCAGCATGGAAGGGGACGCGACCGGAATGTACCTGCAGGGACAGCTGAGCAGGTACGATTTGAAAGTGACCCGGTTGGCGCGCGGTCTACCGATGGGCGGCGACCTGGAATATGCTGATCAGAACACCCTGCTGCGGGCGTTGATGGGCCGACAGGAAATGGAATAGCGGGTGGGAATTTAATTTGGTCAAGATCTTTTCTTGACACACCTTGACAGCTAAGATATATCCGCTATAATTGCGGAGGTTAAACGCCAAAGATTTCGCCCGTAAGGGAAAATCTCTACAACAGAAAGGATCCAGACCCTGAGCGGAAGCGCCGCCAGGCGCCGACGCAGAACCGAGTTCATGATGAGTGAAAATCGGCAGGGTCTTTTGTTCTCTTTCTGAAGTGCCCTTGACTCTAGAAAGTGCGGGTGGTAGAATAGAACCCGCTCTTAAAAAAGGGCCTCGTACCTTAACAGCTGAATAGTGATAGAAAGCCAAAACAGCAAAAACAATCTTTGAGATAGAACTTCGTAATCTGATCCCACTTCAATGTGGGATAATTTTTGCGGAGAGTTTGATCCTGGCTCAGGATGAACGCTGGCGGCGTGCCTAATACATGCAAGTCGAACGAAGTAGTTCTTGTGTTTACACGGGAGCTCTTAGTGGCGAACGGGTGAGTAACGCGTTGGTGACCTGCCCTAAAGAAGGGAACAACCTCGGGAAACTGAGGCTAATACCCTATAAGCTTCTAGAGATTAGATGCTCTGGAAGAAAAGGTTCTGTGGACGAAAGGCTGCAGCACCGCTTTAGGAGGGGCCTGCGTCCCATCAGCTAGTTGGTAGGGTAATGGCCTACCAAGGCAATGACGGGTAGGGGACCTGAGAGGGTGACCCCCCACACTAGCACTGAAACACGGGCTAGACACCTACGGGTGGCAGCAGTAGGGAATATTGCACAATCGACGAAAGTCTGATGCAGCAACGCCGCGTGTGTGATGAAGGCCTTCGGGTTGTAAAGCACTTTTCTGAGGGAAGAGAAAGGACGGTACCTCAGGAATAAGTCTCGGCTAACTACGTGCCAGCAGCCGCGGTAATACGTAGGAGGCAAGCGTTATCCGGATTTATTGGGCGTAAAGCGCGTGCAGGTGGTTTGGTAAGTTGGGTATGAAATCTCCTGGCTTAACTAGGAGAGGTTGCTCAAAACTACCAGACTAGAGGACGATAGAGGAAGGTGGAATTCCCGGTGTAGTAGTGAAATGCGTAGATATCGGGAGGAACACCAGTGGCGAAGGCGGCCTTCTGGGTCGTTCCTGACACTAAGACGCGAAAGCATGGGTAGCAAACGGGATTAGAAACCCCGGTAGTCCATGCCGTAAACGATGTGAACTTGATGTCGGTGGCGTAATAGTCATCGGTGTCGTAGTTAACGCGATAAGTTCACCGCCTGGGGACTACGATCGCAAGGTTAAAACTCAAAGGAATTGACGGGGACCCGCACAAGCAGCGGAGCGTGTGGTTTAATTCGATGCTACACGAAGAACCTTACCTGGGCTTGACATATAGGTGGTAGGGATCCGAAAGGTGACCGACCCCTCGGGGAGCTTATACAGGTGCTGCATGGCTGTCGTCAGCTCGTGCCGTGAGGTGTCCGGTTAAGTCCGGTAACGAGCGCAACCCTTGCCGTATGTTACATGTGTCATGCGGGACTGCCGGTACAAAACCGGAGGAAGGTGGGGACGACGTCAAGTCAGCATGGCCTTTATGTCCAGGGCTACACACACGCTACAATGGCCGGTACAATGGGTCGCCAACCCGCGAGGGGGAGCCAATCCAGGAAAGCCGGTCTCAGTTCGGATTGCAGGCTGCAACCCGCCTGCATGAAGTCGGAGTTGCTAGTAACCGCAGGTCAGCTATACTGCGGTG
>JARROG010000167.1:0-13822 GCA_037384185.1 Anaerolineales bacterium
GGCCAGGGTGAGTTTTTCAAGGAAAGCTGGTTCGGTCAGCCTGGGGTGATTGTAGCTAAGAGCATTGCTATCGAAGAAAGTGAAGAAATCAATGTACTCCCGACCCGTGACCTGATCGACAAAATATGTGTCGTGTGAATTCTTGATGTCAAACACGACCGGATACCCGTCTGCCAGCATATGGCTGGCTATGGTTTTATGGACATCAGCAGGCTTCATACCTTCTGTCTCCTGAATTTGATTTTCAATTGAAGATGAATTTTTCAGCCCCGCTATTATAGTATAAATGGCGGGTTATACTTCCGGGAACTGGCAAATCAGGATATTTATCACCTGATATTCATTGCTCCTGTTCAGTATGCTGGCCGCCTGTCCAAGTGGGGGTTGTGAACTGGATCAAGGTTCCAGCAGAATATCCTGGATTTGTTGGGTTCTCTAATATAATAGGATTCAGTAATCCATTTCAAAACCAGTGGATCTGATCGAAGCGAGTATGGAACCTGTTAAAGCGGCACTGATGAAGTGGGGGGAAGCCATGCAGCTGCGCATGGAGAACCGCACCATGCATTATTCGCAGGTGTTGGGCCATTGGCGGGTGAAGAAGTGGTCCGGGAAGGACGCCCGCAGTTTCCTCTACGACGGGGAAGATTTCCAGCGGGCTTTCCAGGTTTTACAGGGCTCCTCCCACTCAGAAGAGGATGATTCCAGTGATTGAAGAAACCCAATGCTCTCTGCCAAATAGAGGAAGAAGGAAACAATGAATATGTCTGAATTCGAAAAGGTCCTTGAGAAATTTGCCCGATTGATCGTCGAGGTTGGCCTAAACTTACAGCCCGACCAGCGCCTGTTCATCTGGGCCAACCAGCTGGAGCTTGCACCGCTGGTCCGCCAGGTAGTTAAGCGAGCTTATCAGAACGGCAGCCCGCTGGTATCTGTGCTCTGGAATGATGACCAGACCGTGAAAACTCGCTTTGACCACGCGCCTAGGGATTCCTTTGCTGAGTTCCCTTCCTGGAAAGCGGATGCCCGTTTAAAGAGCATCAACGCGGGAGATGCAGCACTCTGGATTGGAGGGGATGCTCCCGAACTGCTCCGAGATGTGGATCCGGTGCTGGTCTCGACCGCTTCCAGGGTGTACTCTCAGCATATGAAGCCGGTCCTGGAGAAAATCGCGGTCAATGAAGTCCAATGGCTGGTGATCTGCCCGCCCACCCCGGGCTGGGCCCAGGCAGTGTTTCCGGATCTGGATCCTTCCCAGGCAGAAGAACGCTTATGGGAAGCTGTTATCAAAGCCTGCCGCTTGGATACTCCTTCTCCCACGGAAAGTTGGGAAGAGAACCTGGCTGCCCTGGAGCACCGGGCAGCTTACCTCACCCAGCGTCAATACACAGGACTGCATTTCCAGGCGCCTGGAACCGATCTGCGGCTCAGACTTCCGGAGGGACACATCTGGCTGGGGGGCAGGGACAAAACCCCGGGAGGGACGATTTTCTGCGCGAATATTCCTACGGAAGAGATCTTTACCTTACCGCACAGGGAAGGAGTGGATGGAACGGTCAGGGCAACCCGGCCGCTCAGCTACCAGGGCAGCCTGATCACAGATATTCAGCTGACTTTCAAGGATGGTAGGGTCGTGGACTATTCTGCCAGCAGAGGGGAGCAGGTGCTGGGGAGTTTGCTCGAATCTGATGAGAATGCCTCCCGGTTGGGAGAAGTCGCTCTGGTGCCGCACGGCAGTCCGATCTCTCAGCAGAATTTGGTCTTTCAGAATACCCTTTACGACGAGAACGCATCTGACCACCTCGCGCTGGGCAATGCCTACCGGGTGAGTTTGGAGAGTGGTCCTGAAATGACCCCGGAAGAATTTCAGGAGGCCGGAGGAAATGTAAGCCAGATCCATGTGGACTTTATGTTTGGCTCCGCCGAAATGAATGTGGACGGCCTGCTGCCCGATGGGACCAGCGAAGCCCTCATGCGTTCCGGTGAATGGGCTCTGGAGATCTAGCGCTTTATATTCACCGGCTTCTAGACGGCGGATTTGATCCTTCCCGGTCCACCCTGAAGAACCAGGCTGCGGCTGGCTGCGCTGAATGGCAAATATGAGATCATCCTTATCAATTGCTCGGCCTATCGCTGGCAGGCATAGGCATTAGTCATCGGAGGTTCATATGAACGAGCTCTTTACCAGTATCGCTTCCCGCTTGCAGGAAATTTTTAACCCCCAGGCGCTGGGAGGAAAGATCGTTGAGGTCTCCATCAACCTGATTGTCGCCCTGGTGACCTTTGGAGCTTTTTACCTGCTCTGGCTGCTGGCCAGGATCATTCTCAATGCTGTCACCAAGCGCTCTGAGCTGGATGAGACCTCCCAGGCATTTGCCCGGACGATCCTGCAGTACAGTATCTTGCTGACCGGCTTATTCAATGCCTTGTCGGCTATGAACGTCGATACTGCGGGATTGCTGGCCTCGTTAGGCATTGTCGGGATCACGATCGGCTTTGCAGCCCGGGATGCTTTTTCCAACTTGATCTCCGGGGTTTTGATCTATCTCGATCGGCCCTTTGTGATCGGCGACCTGGTTGAGATTGGCGATTATTACGGAGAAGTGAATCAGATCACCCTGCGCTCGACCCGGGTCGTGACCAGTGATGGCAAGATGCTGGCTGTGCCCAACACGGAAATGATCAACAAGACTGTCACGTCCTATACCAATTTTCCCCACCTGCGGCTTGACATCCAGGCTACAGTTGGCGTTGCGGAAAGCATCGATAATGTTCGGGCCATTTTACTTGATCTCATTGAAGGGGACCCAGACTTCATGGAGGTTCCAGCGCCGCGGGTGATCGTTACCCAGCTCAATGACTATAACGTCGCTGTCGAACTGCAAGCCTGGATCGATGACGAAAGGAATCATGTCGCCAAGCGGGCGGATCTCAGAGAAAGGGTTTTCAACGCTCTTACTGCGGCTCAGGTGGACATGCCTTTTCAGACCATCAGCCTCAATCCCCTTAAGGTCGATCTGCAGGGCGGGAAGTCTTGAGGGTCGAGTGTACGATCTAGCCCGGGCAGATTAAGTACCATTTGTTTTCTGCGGGAGGTGATTTGGATGATCACGCGGCGGAGTTTCAGACCGGCAGATGTCGCGGCTGTAGGGAAATTCCTGGTTGCCAACTATCTGCCGGATAACAAGGATGGCAACTGGCTCAGGCCTGCCTGGGATTATATGCACAGTCATCCCAACCTGGACGAATCCAGCCTGGACTTGATAGCAGTCTGGGAAGATAGGGAGAGCATTGTTGGTGTGGTCCATTTTGAAGATCAGCTCGGGACTGCCCATTTTCAGTTTCATCCTGACTATCCAGAAATTAAAGAAGAAATGCTTGAGTATGCCCTGGATTATCTGCCCCGGGTAGGGGAGGATGGCAAAAAGGAACTTACGGTCTACTCCGCTGAGTTCGATCAGGATTTTGAAGACCTGCTTGTCATAAAAGGTTTTAACCACCGGGGAGAATTTGACCGGATCGATAGCCGTCTTGAGATTCCGGCGGAAATTCCGGCTCCGAATCTGCCGGACGGATTCCGGATCGTCAGTCTGGCAGAAGACAACGACCTGGCGAAGATCCACCGTGTCTTATGGCGGGGGTTCGATCATCCTGGTGAGCCGCCGGAAGAAGGCATCCGGTGGCGGGTGAAAATGCAGTCCAGTCCTAATTTTCGGAAGGACCTGACTCTGGTTGTTGAGAACCCGGCGGGTGATTTTGTGGTTTTCTGCGGTTTGTGGATCGTCCTAGAGAACCGTTATGGCTACCTGGAACCCCTGGCAACAGATCCGGATTACCGGCGCCAGGGATTAGCGAGGGCAGCGGTTTGGGAGGGCATCCGCCGCTGTCGGGAAGAGGGCGCGGAGATAATCCATGTCGGCTCAGATCAGCCTTTTTACCGATCCCTGGGCTTTGAGCCGCTTTACAATACACACTGCTGGCAGAAAAAGTATTAACCGATGTAGCGGTCAGAGATTGTCCCGGAAGAACTGGATCGTCCGCTGCATCGCCTGATCGAAATAGGGGGATATGATGTTGTGCCCGCCTCCATCATAGATGTAAAATTCATAGGATTTATTCTGGAGCTGGAGCTGCTCTGCCAATCCATAGGAATAGCCGATATCAACCACCGGGTCATCTGCCGCGTGGTGGATCTGAAGGGGAGCGTTCAGATAAAAGAGGTTCTCAGTGAGTGATACAGCCTGCCAGTAAGGCTGGTTCAGATCCGGTGGGCCATAGATCTCAAAAAGCACACGGGAACGGCGGGGGACATCCTCTGCATCCTGGCTTCCCAGTGTGGGAGGGGGCCGGTAGGTATTGTCGCTGATACCGAAAGTGCTGAAATCTTCGTAGCTGTAGACCGCCCCAGCCCAGATCACGCCGGCTTTGATCTGGGGTTCGATTAGCATCGCCCGCAGGACCAGGTTGCCTGCCATGCTGTGCCCCCACATCCCTATGCCGCTCGGGTCGACGTATTCCAGGGTTTGCAGGCTTTTCAAAGCACTAACAGCATCGATGGTGTAGCCAGGGGAGAAATAGGATCCTGAGGAGAGAATCGACATAAGCGACATAACGCTCCAAAGTCCGATAGCTCGTGGGTGGTATATACCCGTGATTGAACACAATCGCCTTGAAACCACCCGGAGGTGGATCGCCGAATGGCACTGTCAACAAGCCGTAGATCGTATTGCCTTCAGATTGGTAGCTGGCCAGGTAGCGCTGGTAATTGCTTCCGGGAGGGAGCTTCTCTTCAATGGAGATGGGACTGCCGCTGATCTCCAGATCCCGCAGATAATCGATAGTGAGCTCCTTGCCGACCTCGAAGACCGCTTCGGTGGCGGTGGGAGTAGGGGAGAGTTGGCGGGTGGAGGAGGGGGTAGCAGGAACAGACATGCTCTCCAACCTGATTGTGCTTGCTGCTTGAGGTAACTGGGGGTCGGTCCTGCTGCGATCACGGTAATCATCAGTATGGCAGCGACACTGTGTTTATTGAGCATGGGGGTATTCTCTGCTTGCAGGCAGCCGTCAATTTGATGTTTGAAGATTGGATACCTGGGGACTGCCTATCTGTTTTCCCAGTCTTTGATGTGCTGGAGGCTGTTTATTATACTTATTTATACTGCATCCGGCTGAATCTTTTCTGTTTCCAGAACTCCATCAAAGGGTCAGTGCTGGACGAAATTCGGGGAATTGAATTCGCTACTTGTAAGGAAATGCTATAATTTCTATGTACTCCAAATTATATTTCCGGAACAATAAAAAAAGGGGAATCAACGCTTGAGTGAAAACACGCTGGGTGCAAAAGATCAGATTGAACTGATCTTTAATGTGGCTCCCATGGGATTGATGCTCCTCAACGAGGATCAGGAAATTATTACGGCGAACCGCGCCCTGCTCACCTGCCTGGGCTATGAAGAAGACGAGCTAAAACATACCTGTTTGATCGATTACTGCCATCCCCTGGACCGAGAGCCTTTGGAAAAGGTCCTGCGAAGGACCGGTCTTCAGGAAGCGCATACTGGGTCAGCGGTTGTGCGGTTCCTCGCAAAGTCTGGTCATTATATCTGGGTTGAACTTTCGGTCGGGAATAATCTGACAGGTCAGGCCTTCCAGGGAAACAGCGTGGTCGTGGTACACAAGGAGCTCTGGAAACTGTCAGTGAGGTCAGCCAGGAGCTGAGGAACATCTCTTACAATCTCCGGCCCCCTGCGCTTTCCCGTTTCGGCCTGGCGAAATCCATCAGGTCCCATGCCGATGAGTTCTCGAAAAACCACCCGGAATTCAACCTCGAGCTTGATCTGATGGATGATTATGACCTGCTGGAGGAGGATCTTCGATTGGCCTTATTCAGGATCTATCAGCAAGCTTTGGGAAATATCCTGCAGCATTCTGAAGCTTCCGAGATCGTGGTCAGTCTGCAGTTTGAGGATTCGGATATCAGAATGCTGATCCAGGATGACGGAAAAGGCTTTAACCTACCTCAGCGCTGGATCTCCCTGGTCAGGGAAGGTCATTATGGTCTGGCCGGTTCGCATGATCGTGTTTCCGCTCTAGGAGGTGATTTCGACGTGAAATCCTCTCCGGGTGAGGGCACGGTATTGCAGATTTATATCCCCAATGTCCTGGAGGTGGAAGGAGAATGACAATCCGTGTCCTGCTGGCTGAAGATCACCCGGTCGTCCGTTCCGGTATCAAAACCCTGCTCAGTTCTGCGTCTGACATTGAGGTGGTCGGTGAGGCGTCGGATGGGGAACAGGCTTACCAAATGGTTCAGGAGATGGACCCTGATGTTCTGCTGCTGGATGTCGAGCTTCCGGTCTTGGATGGTCCAGGATGCTGGCTGATGAAGAAGCAGCTGTGAAAATCCTGGTGCTGAGCTCTTACAGTGACCGCCAGTATATTCGTGAGTTGCTCTCTAATGGTGCCAGCGGTTATTTGATCAAAGACGAGGTACCCCAAAATATCTTGAATGCAATTCGAGGTGTTTCCCAGGGTGAGGATGGTTGGGTGAGCAGAGAAGTGGCTGCGAAGCTGGGTGAGATGACCTCCCGGGAGGATGATGACCAGGAACTCACTCCCCGTGAGATCGAAGTTCTCAGCCTGGTCGTGGACGGGCAGACCAATCGGGAAATCGCTTTTAATCTGGAAATCAGTGAGAAAACTGTGGAAAAACACCTCCATAATGTGTTTAAGAAGTTAGCTGTTAGCTCCCGGGTGGAAGCTGCGGTGCTAGCTGTGGAGGAGGGATTGCTTCCTCCAGGTAGGGATATCCCTACTATAGAATAGTGCTATCTCCGACTTAGAATTCTCCCTAACTTCCTGTTATCATCAATTCAGATTTATTCGATTAGCCGGGCCGGTTTATTCATGGACCAGAAGTTTACCGTTGTTATCGCTGATGATCATCCGGGTATCAGGTCAGGAATCACTGGTATCCTGGAGAGTTCTGGCGACTTTGCTGTGGTCGGAGAAGCAGGGGATGGCAAGGAAGCTCTGCTGCTCGTCCAGAGGCTTGAACCTGATTTGCTAGTCCTCGATGTAAAATTACCTGAAATGGAAGGGCCGGAAGTAGCCGCTTCTTTATCAGATTTGGAACTTCCCACCATCATTTTGGCACTCAGCTCTTATGATCTCCCTGAATTTGTGGAGAATATGATCCAGAATGGAGCCCGAGGCTATCTGACCAAGGATCTTGCCCCCCGCTGGTTGTCGGTTGCTGCTCTGGATTTGCTGGAAGATAGAAAGAAAATCTGGGTCCCCGAGAAACTCCGGAAAGATCTCGAGCTGGATTTGGGCTAGTATCCCCGCCGCCTGGTAGAAGATTCTCAACCAATCGAAAAAAACTGAAAATAGGGAAATACCTACCCCACGACAGGGAATGCCCCCATTTTGGGGTCTTCTGCTTGCTTCTATAATGATTCTCAGATAAAGAAATATCAAAATTCATAAGGGAGGTTATGTGGTTTTCCTGGACTTTGTATTGATTCTGTTGATTGCGGCTTTAGCAGGAGGTATTGGCAGGCTGCTGGCTGGCTATTATCCAGGAGGTTTGCTGGCCTCGATTTTGATCGGATTCGTTGGCGCCTTGCTAGGAACCTGGTTAGCCCGCTTACTCCTGCTGCCTGCCTGGCTCACTTTTACAGTTGGAGGAACCACTTTTCCGTTCCTGTGGGCAGTGATCGGATCGACAATCCTGCTTCTGTTACTGAGCTTGATTGCAGGACGACCAGCTGTCTGATGAGTTGATCTGAAAATCGGGTTTGATCAGGAAATCAGATTCCTGGTGATCAACCAGCCCATGTGATGTGGGCTGGCTTTTTTTGGGGGATATCAGGGCTCCAGATCAAAGGGAATTTCCCCCAGGGGATTGGGGAATTCCCTACCCTGATGTAGGTGCTTCCCCAATTATCAACTCTCTATCTTCAGCCTATACTGGATATCGTGATAAGAAAGGTTTCTGGAAAACTCTGACAGAAAGATGAGATCTGGAAACTGGAAGAGCGAACATTTACATAGAAATTTGAGAAGTTAGATTAGAAAAGGAGTCCCTAGATGACGAAGAAAGATGCTTATGTCAAGATGATGAAAGCCCAACTTGACAAATGGTCAGCAGAGATCGATAAATTGCAAGCTGAGTACGAAAAGACTGAGGCTGGTTTGCAAATTGAATACGCGGATGAGATCGAAAAAGTCCAATCCCTGCGTACAGCTGCCATGAAGCAGTTCACGGAATTGAAGGAAGCTGGAGAAAACAAATGGACTGAATTCAAGGCCGGGGTGGACGCCGCCTGGAATGAACTTGGAAATGCTATAAAGGAAGCCCGGGACCAGATCCAGTAAAAGTTGAATAACAAGAGGCGGAGTAGGTCAATCTGTCAAGCTGCTCAATTCTGGAGAACCGACAGGTTGACCGCACCGGCTTATTATTAATATTGAAGAAGAGCTGAATGGCCAATCCTGTCAAACGCTCAATGAGGATAAATTAGATAATGAAGAAAGACATGAATACTTATACATATACAGCGCGAAATGCACACCAGCCAGAAAAGGTCCTGACTTTTACCCTGGAAGGGGATTATCTCAAAGTAAGCCTCACTGGTTTGGAAGACAATCTACCTGAAATGGTTTCTAATGTTGAGGATCTGGAAAGCTTGAAAAGCCAGCTAGCTGCCCAATCCGGACCGGCGGCATTGCGGGTCCTGGAAGGAGTCAGCGGACCTGTTCATATCAAGGATGTCAAAGTCGATCTGAGCGGCGAAGATCAAGATCACTTCCGGATCACGCTCTGGAAGCGTCTGGCTGGTCTAAGGGCAGCCCCAGTGATGCTGGATATGGGGGAGATTGACAATCCCCCGGCCGCAAAACGCTTTCTAAAAGAGCTGCGGTCCAGACAGGACTCTGCCAGCAAGATTAGAAAGTTCATTGGCATTCTGGATTACTGGCTGGGATGGATCGGTGTCGCGCTGCTGGCGGTGATTCTGATTCGCAGACCGTCAGAGGAGTGAATCAGCGCTCAGAGTAATAACTTGGCTCCCTTCTAAGGCCCTGCAGCTCAAATGCAGGGCTTGGAGGGGTGGAGCAGCTCTTTATTACTGTGGTTATGATCCGATGAAGAGATTTGGATCAGGGAGAACTATTTATGGAAAATCGAGGGGTAAGAATAGGCAAGATCTTTGGCATTGAAATTAACATCAGCTGGAGCTGGCTGATAATTTTCGGGATCATTACCTGGAATCTGGCATCAGCTTTTTCGCAGCTCCACAGCAGCTGGAGCACGACCACTGCTGTTGGGACTGCTGTAGCGGCTTCAATTTTGTTTTTCCTGTCTGGGGGAGTGTCTGATATCCAGAACCATCCTCCCACACCTGCGGCGGAATTCCTGATGGCAATTGTTGGCCCTCTGGTATCCTTGGCGCTCGGTCTTGTCTTCATCCTGCTCTCAGGGGTAGGGATCACATCCCTGCAGGTACCGCTGCAGAATCCGGAGGGCTTTATCTCACAGCTTAGCCCCTGGACAAGTCTGTTGTTGTGGCTTGGTCCAGTCAACCTGACCTTGGCTGCTTTTAACATGATTCCTGGATATCCATTGGATGGAGGTCGGGTGCTGCGGTCGATTATCTGGGGAATCAGCAAAGATTACAAACGCTCGACTCGCTGGGCAACCCGCATTGGTCAGTTGATCGCGCTAGTGCTGATCATAAACGGCGTTGCAATGATCTTGGGAGCCCAAATTCCCTTATTGGGTACCGGTTTTTCTAACGGTCTCTGGGTTGCTCTGATCGGCTTATTCTTGAACAATGCTGCAGTCACCAGCTATCAGCAGGTGGTGATCGAGGATGTGCTATCTGATGTAACTGTGGCGCCGATCATGCGAGCGGATCCCCCCACGGTCTCTCCCGATATCCATGTCAGCCGATTGGTGGATGTGTACATCATGGGCCAGAATGAGCAGGCATTTCCTGTCTTGGAGGGGGAGGAGATGGTGGGTTTGGTTACCCTGGATGATGTCCGCCAGGTACCGCGAGATCGCTGGCGGAACACCACAGTCCGCGAGATCATGACACCCCGGTCGGAAGTCGTGACAGTTGAACCAGAAGAGGAAGCTGATAAGGCCTTCGAGAAGCTGAGCAGGGCCAATCTTCGCCAGCTGCCGGTCCTTCAACACGGGGCACTTGTTGGAATGTTGAGGCGAGCTGACATCTTAAAATGGCTTCGGCTCCAATCTGAATCGGTGATTGGACGTCGGGTCTGAGCTGAGAGTGACCCTGCTTCGATCGCAGGTAAAACTACCGCCAGAGAAGTTGGGGCACCAGCAAGCTTACCCGGACATTAGACCAGAAACAAGATAGGAGAATATAAGGAAGATTATGGATCAAATCACTTTGCAGGAATTCAATCAGCTAATCCAGCATCAGGCAGACCCCAGTCTGACGTTCTATATGCCCGCTATCAAGAAAGGAAGAGAGATCCAGCAGAATGCAGTCCGCTTCAAGAATCTGATTGCGGAAGCTGAGGAGCGCTTAGAGTCCAGAGGCTTCGGGCGAACCGAGCGGGAGTCATTTCTGAAACCTCTTTACGGCTTTGAAGATGATCGCGATTATTGGCAGAACCAGGAGCGGGGACTGGCAGTTTTCTTGAGTCCCGAAACACTCAAGATGTACAGATTGCCGCTTGAATTTTCCGAAATGGTAGTGCTTGACAGCCGCTTTCATATCAAGCCCCTGCTGCCGCTTTTCCTTGAGAATGAGCGGTATTATCTGCTTACTCTCGGGAAGGGAGATATTCACCTGTACGCCGGCACCCGGTTCGATCTGGCAGAACTTGATCTGCCTGATACACCCACCAGCCTGGAGGAAGCGCTGAAGTACGATGAACCAGTGAGCAGCCTGCAGTATCAGGAAGGTGCTGCCGGGTCAACGCAGCAGTCTGCGATCTTCCATGGCCATGAGCAGGAGAAGGATGAGAAGTCGAATATCAAACGTTTCTTCCAGATGGTTGATCAGGGAGTAAGGGAGGTTATTTCCGGAAGCTCTGTGCCGCTCCTGCTGGCCGGCCTGGAATACCTGCAGCCAATCTATCGCCAGGTGAATTCTTATCAACTACTCCGCGAAGAGGGAATCCAGACGAATCCAGACCAGCTGGATCAGGAGAGTTTACATCAGAAGGCCTGGGAAATCCTCTCTGCAGATATCTCTGAATCCCGATCTCAGGCTTATGACCATTATAAAAGCCTGGAGAATGGAAAAACCACCACCCAGCTGGTGGAAATCCTTTCGGCTGCCTATCACGCCCGGATCGATACGCTGTTTGTCGAGCTGGAAGGGGAGGTCTGGGGAAATTTTGACCTCGAGAGCGGGTCTCTGGAATTTCTATCCAGGGAAGATCCCGCCAGCCGGGATCTGGTCGATCTGGCGTTGATCCATACCTTACTGAATGGCGGACAGGTTCAGATCCTGGACCAGGAGGAATTGGAGTTGGAAGGTAACTCAAGTGCGGCAGCTATCCTGCGTTATTGACCGGGTTGTTCGTGAGCAGCTGAGCAAGAACTATAAGTTGAGAAACAAGAAGAAAAGGAGGATCAAAGATGTTACTAAAATTTGGAACTGATGTTGTGGCCAATGATGATCAAAAGATTGGAGAACTGGAGTCGGTGATTGTTGAACCAGCAACTGAGGAGATCACCCACCTGGTGGTCAGAAAAGGTGGGGTGCTGAACACCGAGGATAAGCTGGTCCCGATCAGTTTAGTAGCTCAGAGTGATAAGACTCAAATCAAACTGCATGAGTTCGAAGGTGATGTGGACGATCTTCAAAATTATCAGACATCCATGTTCGTTCCTTTGGATAACTACATCAACGACGATTTAGAGGGGGAGGTTATCCCGCTGGTCTTTTACCCGCCTCTCAGCAGCCCCCGGGCTTATTCTGCTCACCTGACCGGTATGCCTGTGATCAAGAAGGAATTACCCGGAGATGAGGAAGCGCTCCGAGAAGGTGCGGAAGTGGTCGGGATGGAAGGCAAGAAGCTGGGACAGGTCAAGCAAGTCATCCTGGATCCCAAAACCGATCGGGTTACTCAGCTGCTGGTCAAAGAAGGCGTGCTATTTAAAAAAGAATACTTGATCCCAGTGGAATGGGTGAGGTCAATTGAGGAGAACGAGGTTGACTTGTATGTCAACCAAAACCTGATAGAAAATTTACCCTCACATAACAAAGCTGGGGCCTAGAGCCGCTAGGATCTAGGTCAAATAATAGTCAATCAGTTACCGGGAGGTAAGATGAGCAACACAAATAGTTTCCGATCATTTATCATTGGTGGAATCCTGGGCGCGACGGCAGGTCTGCTGCTGGCCCCTCGCTCTGGGGAAGAAACCAGAAGGCTGCTCCAGACCGATAGCCTGAAGCTTCGGGACAGCACCCTGCAAGCGATTCAAGAAAGCAAAGAGGCTGCCCTGGAAAGCATCGCTCAAGCTTATGAGCAGGTCGAACAACTTCGGGAAGAGACCAATCAGCGTTTGAAAAAGCTGGGTGAGATCACCTCAACGACCATAGACGATCAGAAGGAGATCCTTCAAAAAAGTGTGAAACAGGCTAAAAAGACCCTGGCTTCTAACTGAAACCTCGTTAGGGGGCAGAGGGGATTAACTAAGTTATTGACAACTGGTAATACCAGTGTTACGATTTAATTTGTAACAGGTATTACCAGTTAGTTGATTTAAGGAGAGAACCATGAGTGGGCCAAGCGAAGAACGGGCGACTGATCGAGCGGAGCGTTATCTGATCCAGAGCATTGTCAGTGGAACTTATCCTCCCCACACCGATCTGCCGGGCGAACGGAGTCTGAGCAAGGAGCTGGATATTGCCCGGCCTGTGCTGAGGGAAGCCATGCAGCGTCTCAGCCGGGATGGCTGGTTGGACATCCAGCAGGGGAAACCGACCCGCATTCGCGATTATCTCAAGGACGGCAACCTCAATATTCTCTCTGGATTGCTGAAAGCAGATCCCGACCTGGTCCCCAATCTGGTTCCCGACCTGCTGGAAATGTGGGAGCTGCTGGCCCCGGATTACACTGCCTCTTCAGTCCGCCGCGCTCCCGGTTTGATCCTCGATTTACTGGAGAGCTTCCGCCGGGTACCGGATGAACCAGAAGCTTATGCGGTCAACATGTGGGAGCTGCATCATACCTTGATCGCTTACTGCGACAACCTGGTTTATGGGTTGATTTTCAACACCTTCAAGGATTTTTACGGTCAGCTGGCCAGGTACTATTATGGGGACCCTTCTCACCGCCAGCTGGCCCGGGCGTTCCTATCCAATCTCAGGATACCCAGACAGCGGCAGAGTTGGTCAGTGATTTTGTAAATGAGACCAAAGATTTCTGGCAGGATATAACCTTTGAACAATATCAGCAGGAGGTGCTGGAGGAAGCGAAGCCGAAAGCCAAGAAAGCCAAACCAGCAAGTAAAAAGAAGAATCAAGATTCCCTGGAAGCTAATTCTAAGAAGGATGGTTAATTTGTCTTATAAAGCAGACCTCAGCCTGGCATCAAGCTCCAAGGGGGAGATGATCGCCAATACAATCACCCACGGAATAGGAGCAGGTCTCAGCATTGCCGGTCTGGTGATCTTGATTATCAGAGCAGACCGTCTTGGAACCCCCTGGCACCTGGCGAGTTTCCTGGTATTTGGGATCTCCCTGCTGCTTCTGTACCTGGCATCCTCGATCTACCATGCTTTTGCGGCCAAACCCTGGAGAGCGGTCCTTCAACGCCTGGATCATGCGGC
>JARROG010000168.1:0-4584 GCA_037384185.1 Anaerolineales bacterium
GATCCAGATCATTACCCGCGTTCTTGGAGGTCTGCTCCTGATCGGAGTTCTGTGCTGGGCTGGTAGCAGGATGGAGGTGGTGGAAGAAGTTCCTCTGGCGGGAAGCTGGTTTTCTTTCCGCGGTGATGCGCTGGTAGCCGGCGGCGCCCCCAACCAGCAAAATGCTGGCGGCCAGCACCCAGGGCAGCGGGTTCTCCGGAATGCGTATCCGCCGATGGACCGGGACTGCAGCGCTGTTCGTGCCGTTCAGAGAGATCTGTGGACTTCCGGCCTCGGTACCCGCCAGCAGGAAAGCGGTCAGTTCCCAGGCCTGGTCCTCGCTGAGGGAGCCAGCTGGAAAGAACGGCATATTCTGATCGATATACCTGCCCAGCTGATAGGCCGTAGTGTACTGGGGCAGGGCACCTGGCCCAGCCAGGGCGGGCGCGCCGGCAGCTGGGATCTGGAAGCTGTTGGGGGCTGGATGATCTCCATGGCAGGCGGTATCCCAGCAGTTCTGGTAGGCCGGCGCGAACGCTGCCCGCCATTCGGCGGTCAGGCCCTGCCCCTGATCTCCGTGGCAGTCCTGACACATGCCCCAGTAGAGCTGGGCGCCGTTGTCTTTCTGGGAAGGCGGATACACTGTGGGAGGTGGAGCGGAACGCCAGTCCCCCGGAGTGGATTGAGGTTCTGGAACCGGACGAGGGGAAGCAGCTGCCTCACCAGCCCAGCACAGAAATCCGATCAGGAGCAGACCTCCAAGAACGCGGGTAATGATCTGGATCCGTGAGGACATGGTAGGCCTTGTCTAGCTAGCTATGTCAAGATTATACAACAGCCTATTGGACGGAGGTCAGTATCTGTTCTATACTGTATTGGTGGAGGTGACAGGATGGCCGTGATCTGGATCACGATCGGTGCAGTTGTTTCGGGACTGTTAGTTGTCTGGTTCGCTTATCGCCAGCCGGATCCTGGCTATTATCTTTTTAAACCACTGACGACATCATTGATCCTGGTCCTGGTTTTCCTGGGTCCAGGGGATATCTCGCTTTATGATGGACTGATCGGTGCTGGATTGGTTTTTTCGATCCTGGGGGATATTCTTTTATTGCTGCCGTCGGACCGCTTCCTGGCCGGCCTGGGCGCATTTCTGGTCACTCACCTGCTGTACATCAGCGCTTTCAGCGCTGGTCTCAGCGAGCTGTTCTGGGAACCTGCCCTGCCGATCCTCGGGCTGGCTTTGCTGGCCATTTTGCTGCTTTATCGCAGTATGAGGGGGAAAAGGCTGCCTGTTTATCTCTATATCGCGGTAATCTCGGCCATGGCCTGGACGGCCTGGTCGCGCTGGATGGGAGCTCCCGGGACTGGCAGTTTGCTGGCTGCTTGTGGTGCGGCGCTATTCATGTTTTCCGATTTGATTTTGGCGCTGAACCGATTTAGAGGCGAATTTAAATCAGCCCAGGCAGGCAACCTGCTCAGCTACTATCTGGCTCAACTGCTGATCGCCCTCTCAGCTGTTTTCATAAGTTGATGACTGAAATGGAGATAGTTTGCTTTTTCCGGGCGATTAGTGGTGGTCTGCCGGGGTGAGGGACTCGGCGTCGGGCAGTTTGCCAGCGAGCTTGCCTGGCTGATGGATCAGGATTGGCAAGTGTTCGGCGCAGATCAAGAAATCCTGTTCCTGGTACCGAAAAGGCATCAGCGGAACTTGATTGTCATTCCGGCCGCAGTGGATGCAGGAATTGTTATCGGTCATATATTCTCAACTTTGATGGGAAACTACTGGGATTAACTCTCTATTCAGACAGCGCCTTAAGGGCTTCCAGCAGTACTTCATATTCTTCATGACAGGCAGGGCAGCGATCCAGGTGTTCCTTGACAAGCGGCAAGGCTTCGGTGCGTTCTTTCCGCTGATCTTCATATCGATAAATTGGTCCAGCTCATCATGGCAGTGACCGCAGTCAATTTCTTGATCCCTGGTGGATTTCACTGCATTCATCATTTTTCTGATGGTTTCAGAAGATAATTTCATGTTTATGCTCCTGCAGTTTGGACGAGTCCAACTGTTATTCTCTTACCCATTCTCAAATGCAGCTAAAACCTCATCTACAGTGAGGCCTTTTTCCAGCAGGCGGTCCCGCATATTTTTGCGGGCATCATGCAGCAGTTTGTAGAGGGCATTGCGGTTGGTGTCCATTTTACGTGCCACCTCTTCTAGAGGCATTCCTCCGTGGATCACGGCCAGCAGGCCAGTCCGCTGCAGATCGGTGAGGTCCTCTCTCAGGATATGATCGATCATTTCCAGAAGTGAAGCCTGGGTAGCTTGTTTTTCCGGATCAGGGCTGGGGTCAGCCAGTACCAGCGGGGTAAAATCGCCGCTGTCCTCCGGAATGAGCTTCTGGATGGAGATGTCTTCCCAGCGCTTGCGGCGCATTTCAGTGAAGGCTACCCGGACAGCGATTTTCTGAGCCCAGGTTGTGAACTTACTCTCGCCACGGAATGTGTCCAGTTTATCGAGGATGCGCAGGATCGCATCCTGGACGAAATCTTCTACCTGGGCTTCCAGGTCAGTGTCAATGCGGCTGGAGAGGGCATAGATCAAGCCTCTCTTTAAGGTTCTCCTGAGATCTTCGATAGCTTGATCCTTGTCACTGCTGCGAAGATCATTCAGCCACTGCTCATTTGTCCGTTTGCCCATTAATTCCTTCCTAAGGGATTGAAGATATTATAGCATGCCGGAGGGAAGCCGCAGGGGGAACGAACCCTATCTGGGCAGATATATGCGGGAAATCGCCAGCCGATATCAAACAATCAAATCCGGGATTTTCTGGCGATTAGATCAAAGGACGAAGTACAATATCAGCTGGAATTCGAAGCGCCCTTTCTATCAGGATGTTATCCCAGGACAGAACCCTATGGCGAAAGAAATCAGACCGGTTGATCTTGAAAATCAACAACCGCTTTATGACTACTGCGCAGAACACGGCGCGGAGCATGACAGCTCCTACCTGCCAGGCCGCGATTTTGAGCTTGGCGCTGAACACCCGTCCTATTTATTATTGGAGAGCGGCAAGGTTGTCGGTGCAGTCAGCTTGATGCGCACCAGCCGCTTTATAAATGTTGGCAAAGGCAGATTCTCGATTTTCCATTCCGTCCTGGGCACCCGGGAGGCGTACGGCAAACTGCTGGAAGCAGTCCGTCCCCATTTCCAGGACCTGAGAAGCGTCTACCTATTCATTCCAGAACAGAATCAAAGGACTGCTGGTATTCTGGAAGAGCTGGGTTTTCAGGTTGAACGGTATTCATTTATTCTAGAACGCAGAGGGCCTTCCCTGCCAGCCCCGGTTCTGCCAGAGGGCATTTCTATCCAATCCTTGACTAGAGAGGACCAGGATGAACTGCGCCAATTCGCGGATTGTGTCAATGAGGAATTCAAGGAATTGGCCGGCCATACCCCTTCCTCAGCAGAATTCATCCAGAGCTACTTTGATGATCCCTGCTACCTGGAGGGCGGAGTCTGCTTGCTCAAGAAGGGAACTGAGGCCATTGGCACGATTGTCATGATGCGGGATGTGGACAATCCGGAAGCGGGAGAGATCATGGGGTTTGGAGTGCTCCCGGAGCAGCGGGGATTGGGTTTGGGCCGCAATCTCTTCCGATATGGTTTCAATTTCTTGATCGACCGCGGTTTCCAACCGGTGGTTTTGGCAGTAAACGGCGAAAATCACAATGCTCTTAAACTATACCAATCCGAAGGATTTCAATTGACGGAATCGGTGGTCTGCTACAGCCTGGAAACCACAGAGGGGTGACAGATCTTCTACCTGAGCTTTTCCCATGACGAAAGAAATCCGTGAAACAGGTATTCTAAGATTATCAGGGCGCTGATCGGCGCCCTGTATTGTTCTCGAACTTGAACCAGATTAGACCTGGATTGGCGGCGGGAGATGTTGGTTTCTTGGCAGAAGCGATTACGGAGTCAGGCTGCCGCCCGGAACAAAAGCTGCCCAGGCAAACCAGAACGTATCATGTTGGGGGATCGCTTTCAGCTGGTTCCCCTTCAGCGGTCCTTCCAGGGCGGTTCCCAGGATATCCCAGGTTGAACCGGTTTCCTGATCGGAAAAAGTGCCGTCCCCATTGGGCTTGAATGTCAGCACTTGATTCTCCAAAGAACGCTCAAATACAGCACTGGTTCCGATATCCCGGCCTTCCGGGATACTGCCGGCATCCAGTGCAGAGGCAGTGCCGGATTTCCAGAAGATCGCCACTGGTGTGCTGCCAACGATTTCATTGAGGACTTCTTTTTCCCGGAGAAGATCGCGGTTGAAGGCCTCCCCCGCTCCATCTTCCAGCAGGACGCCCACGACCCTGGCCATGGGAGGCAGCTCCCCGTCCAAACACCCCTGGAATGCAAATGGATGATTATTGATATTATCGTAACCGGGATAGGGATTACGCCCGTAGCTGGGATCATATCCTGGGCTGATTTTAAAACGAATCACTCTGATGGAATAGTGCTCTCAAAAGACACCGGATTCAATCGCAGCTATGGGCGTAATCCCTATCCCGGTTACGATAATATCAATAATCATCCATTTGCATTCC
>JARROG010000169.1:0-5054 GCA_037384185.1 Anaerolineales bacterium
GATTCTTGATGAGGCAACCTCCTCTGTGGATACCAGAACGGAAGTGCTCATTCAGGAATCAACATGGAGGGATCCAGGACAATAGCCCGGGCGATGGTCATCAGCTGTTTTTGCCCCTGGGAGATATTGCTGACCTCTTCATTGATCACCATCTGATAGCCTTCAGAGAGCGTGCGTACAAAGTGATCGACATGGGCTGCCTTGGCTGCCTGAATGACCTCTTCATCTGTTGCTCCCGGCCGACCGTAGCGGATATTCTCCATGATGGTGTCGTTGTACAGCCAGGTTTCCTGCAGCACCATCCCAAACATGCAGCGCAGGTCCTCACGCCTGTAATCCTTGATATTATATCCATCGACCAGAATAGCTCCCTGATTGACATCATAGAAGCGCATCAGCAGCTTGACCATGGTGGTCTTTCCCGCACCGGTGGGACCTACCAGGGCGACTTTCTGTCCGGGTTGGATATCGGCTGAGAAGTCCTTGATGATCACCTCGTCGGGATCGTACCCAAATCGGACATTTTTGAACTCCACATGACCCTGGATCTCTTCCAGCTCAACTGGATCTTCCACGTCCCGAATCTCTTCCTCTTCCTCCAGGAACTCAAACACCCGCTCAGCTGCTGCCGCCGTCTGCTGAAGGACGTTCGAGATATTGGCGATCTGGGTGATCGGTTGGGTAAAAGACCGCACATACTGGATAAAAGCCTGGATATCTCCAACCGTGATCCGGCCCTGGATAGCCAGCGTACCGCCCAGAATCGAAATCCCCACATACCCCAGGTTGCCAACGAACCGCATGATCGGCATCATCAGGCCGGATAGGAATTGAGACTTCCAGGCTGCAGAGAACAGCGTATCATTCAGCCCTTCGAACTTCCTGACACTGTCCGCTTCGCCATTAAAAACCTTCATCACCAGGTGACCGCCAAACATCTCCTCCACGTGGCCGTTGACATGCCCCAGGTAATCCTGCTGTTGGCTGAAATACTTCTGGGAACGGCGCACAATCAACATGACAACACCGGCAGAAATCGGGATGATGGTCAGGGCAACCAGGGTCATCTGCCAGCTGATGGTGATCATCATCACCAACACACCGACCACCGTCACTAACGATGTGATCATTTGCGATAGACTCTGATTCAGGGTCTGGCTGACTGTATCCACATCGTTGGTGATATGGGACAGCACCTCGCCCTGACTGGTGCTGTCAAAGTATTTGAACGGCATCCGGTTGATCTTATCGGAAATATCCCTCCGGAAACGGTAGGTGATATCCTGAGATATACCGGACATGATCCAGCCCTGGATGAAGCTGAAGGCTGCTGAGGCCAGGTACAATCCACCGGTCAGCAGCAAGATCCGCCCAATGGCATTGAAATCAATGCCGTTCCCTGCTCCGGAGATCATCCCCATCACGCCGTCGAACAACGTAGTGGTTGCTCTACCCAGGATCTTCGGACCTGCGATACTGAAGATCGTGGAGGCGATCGCAAAGATCATCACCACCACAATGCCAATTTTATAGGCACCCAGATAGTTCAGGAGCTTCTTCATTGTGCCCTTGAAATCGCGGGCAGTATCGCCTTTCATCATCGCCATCGGGCCGCCGCGCCTCATTGGTCCGTGACCACTCCGCTGTCGGGAAGGTGCCGGTCCTCCATGCATACTCATGCCAGTTCCTCCTTGCTCAACTGCGATGATGCGATTTCCTGATAGGTCTCGCAGCTCTCCATCAATTCCTGGTGAGTGCCTTTTCCAACCACCTTGCCCTGCTCAAGCACGATGATCTGGTCGGCATTCTTGACCGTGGCAACTCGCTGAGTAACGATCAGCACGGTGCTGTCGCCCGTCCGCTGCTTGAGCTGTTTGCGCAAAGTCGAATCGGTTTTAAAATCCAGCGCGGAAAAGCTGTCATCAAAGATATAGATTGGCGGCTTCTTGACCAGGGCCCGGGCAATTGCCAGGCGCTGTTTCTGGCCACCGGAGACGTTGGTCCCTCCTTGAGAGATCACAGAGTTCAATCCCTGCTCATCATCGAAAACGAATTCGCTAGCCTGGGCGATATCCAGCGCTTCCCGGACTGCTTCCGGGCTGGCTTGCGGGTCAGCATAGAGCAGATTGCTCTCGATCGTCCCCGAAAACAACGTTCCCTTCTGGGGAACAAAACCGATCTTGTCCCGCAAATCGCTTTGCTCGACCTCCCGGATATCGACCCCATCAAGAAGCACCCTGCCCTGGGTGACGTCATAAAAACGGGGGATAAGGTTGATCACCGTCGATTTTCCGCAACCAGTGGAACCGATGAACGCAGTGGTCTTCCCGGGCTGGGCAGTGAACGAAATATCATGCAGGACATCATCTTCAGCGTCAGGATAGCGGAAGGAGACATTCTCAAAATTGATCTCTCCCTGGAATGGCTCGGGGAATTCCCGGGGATCCTCCGGATCCTTGATGGAAATCTCAGTTTCGAGCACATCCGCAATCCGGTCTCCAGACACAGCCGCTCTGGGCAGGAAGATAAACATCATTGACATCATCAGGAATGCCATCACAATCTGCATCGAGTACTGCATAAAGGCGATCATATCTCCAACCTGAATGGCTGACTGGGCTACCTGGTGAGAGCCGACCCAGATGATCGCGATCGAGAGTCCGTTCATCAGCAGCATCATCAGCGGCATCATGGTGACCATCACCCGGGCAACAAACAGGCTGGTAGAAGTCAGGTCCTGGTTGGCAATGTCAAAACGGCGGCTTTCTTGCTCTTGCTTATTGAAGGCCCGAATGACCATCATCCCGGACAGATTTTCCCGGGTTACCAGGTTGAGCTTATCGATCAAATCCTGCATCAATTTGAATTTAGGAACCGCGATCAAGAATACCGTTACGATCAGGCTCAGCAGGACGGCTACCGCCACGGCGATCAGCCACCACATACCGGCGCTTTTATCAATAGCCCGGATCACACCGCCGATTCCAATGATTGGTGCGTAGATCACCATGCGCATGAACATGAAGATTACCCGCTGAACCTGGGTAACATCATTGGTCGAGCGAGTAATCAGGGAAGCAGTGGAAAAGCGGTCGAACTCTGCGCTGGTAAAGTCCTCCACCTTTTTGAAGGCAGCCAAACGTATATCGCGGGCTGCTCCAGCTGAAGTACGGGAAGCCAGGTAACTCACCGCTATCGTACAGGCACCTCCCAGGAGGGAGATCAAGAGCATCATGCCGCCTGTCTGAAGAATATAATTGCGCTGGATGACACCGATATCCATTCCCAGCGCCTGGTATTCATCCTTGACAGCGCCCACTGCCATCTGATTGATCATGCTGTCACCCAGGGAAGCGAAAGCATCCTGCATCCGATTCGCCATTTCCACCCGAAGAGATGGCGGCATGGTTCGCAGGGCCTGGAAAATATCCATTCCAGCTGGCAGCATAGAGGGATCGAAGCCAAGGTTCTGTCCCATCTGCGCTGCAGCGTCCGGATTCTCGGCGAACTGCTGGATACCTGAATAGGCCACAAATGCCTTCCCAAGGATCTTGTTGAGCTGCTCTTCCCTGGGTTTTTCTATCTGATTGAGCAAATAGATGGATTCTTCGCTCAGTATTGGATACTTATCAAGATATTCTGCTGCTTGAGGGGAATCCGTTTCGATCAGGGTATAGCTGTCCTGGACCAGATTGAGATCACTTTCAGGCATGAACAGAGACAGTTTGTCCAGGGTGCTTTCGCGCAGAGCAACTGCCACCGCATCCTTGACTCCATTCTGCTGGATCCCATTGTTGACGATCCTGGACAGGTAATCAGGCAGCGCCAGGTCAGCATTTGCCTGTACAAACAGCAGCCCGATGGAAAGAATGATCAATAGAAGATAAGGTTTTAGGAATTTCAATAAACGCCGCATAGACGGGATACTCCTCTCAATTATTCCTTGACCATGGGTGATCGATCATGGGCTTTATCGATCATCAGCTGCAAGGCCGAAGTGATGGTCTGTTTTTCCTGGTCCGTAAGGCCCTTTTCAAGTTCATCCAACCAGCGCAGCCTGGCACTCAAGCTTTCCCTGAAGATCTGGCAGCCTTTTTCCGTCAGAGAAATCTTTTTCATCCGGCGGTCATCCGGGTCCTCTGTCCGCTCGATCAAACCTTCTTCCACCAAACGGTCCAGCATCTGACTGGCAGCTGCACTGCTCACACCCAGATGCTGACCAAGGTCAGAGACCCCGGCATGGCCTCTCAGGTTGAGGTGGAACAGTGTACCAATCATGGACATGGACAGCCCGTTTTCTCTGGCATACTGGATGGTTCCCTGCATGGATCGGTGCATGAATAACTCGATCCATTCCTGAAACGTACTGAAGAATGGGTCCTTGCGGGCCATGAATCACCTCGCTAATTATTTAAGACCGCTTAATTATATAGTACTATTAAGGATTGTCAAGTGCAGAACCAGAAGGGAAATGGGGACGACCAAAATCCATCAACGATGGGTTCAAATTCGCATGCCGCCCTTTCAAGCGGGATGCAATCCTCATAAGGATTTAAAGATTGATTAGGGCTTAACCCGTGGGCTGGCGAAGATCAATAATGTGCTTTGATGTCTTCTCTTCGCCCCAGGATCGCTTCCACCCGCTCCAATTCCAGTGGGATGGCAATCTCCTGAGGGCATTTCTCGAGACACTCACCACAATTGATGCACAGTAAAGCGCTCCCATTGGGACGCTCTGGAGTCAGCTGGTCGGCTTTGGAAGCCATTTTACGGAAACTGCGGCGGGCTTGAAAGCGGCGTCGCCAGCCCGTTTCCAGGGAAAGGTTGTTGAGAAGGGCAAAATTCTGAGGGATATTCACTCCCTGGGGGCAGGGCAGACAGTATTCGCACCCAGTGCAGGGAACCAGAATCTTCTGCTGGTAGATCTCTGCCAACTGGTTGATGATCTGGTTTTCTTCTTTAGACAGAGTTCCCACACCCGATACATCAGCGCTGTCGCAGTTTTCCATCACCTGTCGGAAATTGCTCATCCCGCTCAAGACCGTTGACACTTC
>JARROG010000170.1:0-5759 GCA_037384185.1 Anaerolineales bacterium
GCCGCAGCGCAGATTAGCATTCCCCTCGCGGGGAAGACCTCCACCTCGTCACCTCATTCAATAAATGAGGCTCAGCCGCTGTACATCCTCCGTTATTCATTTTTTAAATTACTGGGGATGATTCTAGCAGAGGAGTCTGGAATGGTCAAGTAGCGAACCATCCTCTAAGAAGACTGGATCAGGATGCTATGTTCCACCAATTTTCTGGCACAGACCCGACCGGTATTCTTTTCCAATAAACAAGCTAGCTATGCTTTACAGAGAATCATTGAAAAGTTATAATGCCAGTGTTCTTGGGGGTGGTTGAGTCCCGGTGGGCTCCCCGGTCTTCAAAATCGGTGGCGGGTCGTACTGCGAGCCGCGGTGGGTTCGACTCCCATTCACTCCCGCTCCATCTTTTAAAGGTAGACGACATAAACATGGACCAGCAAAAAGATAACCAAAATCATCTGGGGGAAATTGAGACGCTGATCAGCAAAGTCAGCCAGGTGCTGGAAATTGATCGATATAAAATTGGCAGCTCCCAGGATAATTATCTGGTCCGCTTCGAAGGCAAGCTGAGCCTACCATCGGAGCAAGCATTTAACCAGTTAGAGACCCAATTAAAGTTGGACAATATGATGCCTTTATTCCGGGTTGAAAATGGAAACCATATCATCCTGATCCGGCATCCCCTTGAGCAGCCACAAGCTCCCAGACGAATGATCAATTATGTCCTCTTCCTGATCACCTTTCTAAGCATTCTGGGCGCCGGGATCCTCACAGTATATAACGGACCAGAAACCCTTGAACTGGCGGTGATCTGGGTCCATGCCCGAGCCAATCTTGGACAGGCACTTGCGTTTGCCGTTAGTATGCTGGCCATCCTGACTGCCCACGAGTTTGGCCATTATTTCGCTGCACGGTACCACAAAACCCGGGTAACCCTCCCTTTTTTTATCCCCTTTCCCCTCAGTCCTTTTGGGACCATGGGCGCCTTCATCCGCTTACTGGAACCTCCCCGGAACAAGAAGGTCTTACTTGATATCGGATTAGCGGGACCATTAGCCGGGCTGGTGGTGACAATTCCTATCCTTGTGCTGGGATTGTCCCTGTCCACAGTGCAGAATTTGCCCGCTGTGCTGCCGGCCAGGTTTGGCTTCGAGGGTAATTCTATCCTCTATCTGGTAATCAAATATCTGGTCCATGGAAACTGGCTGCCCCAACCTGCCACTTTTGGAGGGAGATTACCAATCTTGTATTGGATCCAATTCTTTTTCACCGGAACTCCCCTACCAGCAGGCGGCATTGATGTTTCCATCCATCCAGTCGCCTGGGCAGGATGGGCTGGCTTGCTGATCACCTCCCTGAATCTGCTGCCAGCAGGACAGCTGGATGGAGGTCATTTGATCTACAGCCTGTTTGGCAAACGCTTGAAATGGATCCGCCCCCTGATTATTGGAGTGTTGTTTATATTAGGGTTCTTGTGGACTGGTTGGTGGTTGTGGTCGGTGCTGATCTTGCTGCTTGGCAAGCAGTACGCCGAACCATTGGACGATATCACAGAACTAAATTCCTCCAGGAAGGCATTAGCCAGGTTTGGACTGGTGATCTTCTTTCTGATCTTCATGCCTGTTCCCCTGATCCTCGTTTAACATTTAAGCGAAAAAAATGGACCACAATCTCAAATCGATTGTGGTCTTATGTCTGCAGTCAGCTGTTCTAACCGATCAGTCATTTTCTACCGGAGATTTCGTTTTTTTCTTTGATTTTTTTCCCTTGGCATCGTTCTTGGGAGACTCACCATCCCCGCTGCCGTGATCTTCGGAAAGGTATGATTCTTCCATACCTGAAGGAGAGCGGTTGTCAGTTGCATAAAACCCGGAACCTTTGAAGACAATTCCTACCGGTAAATAGACTTTCCGCAGAGTTTCCGTCTGACATTCCGGACAAATCCGCAAAGGCTCATCGTTAAAACTCTGTCTCCGGTCGAATTGAACTCCACAAGATTCGCACCGGTAAGTATAAATAGGCATAAATTTTCCTTATCGACTGGCCTTCCTAGGCATCCAGACAGTCGCTAAACCATCTGAGATTATAGTACCTGGTAGGTCGAATAGCAAGGGATGGATCGTCCCATCCTTCAGTTCTTATAATTTTCTAACCAACATCACATCAGTCAGGATGTTGGAACCGGCGATGGGCTAGCGCTGGGAGTGGGAGACGGGGTCCGGCTCGGAGTTGGAGTTCTGGTCGGAGTGAAACTGGCTGTCGGACTGTGAGTCACTGTTGGAGTTTTCGTGGGAGTAGCTGTTAGGGTCGGCGTCAATGTGGCAGTGGGGACCAGCTTGGCAGCTGCAGTGTATTCCCATTCGTCAGGCACATAAGCCAGCGGCAAACTGATCAAATCCTGCCAGTTTTGGAGGGAAGCATCCAGCTGGCCCAATTTTTCAAGAACAAGGGCTCGGTAATAATAGACATCAACCAGATCCTCTTCATCCAGCGCCTGCTCATCAGCAATATTCAGGTAAACCAAAGCCAGTGAATAGGATTCGCTCTCATACAACAGACGACCGAGATATATATTGGCGTCGTAATTATCGCGGTCAAGATTTCTAGCCTCAAATGCGCTGGAAAGAGCTTGCTCCAGTTCCCCTAATTCCCGCTCAATATGTGCTCGGGTCAAAAATAGGTCGCTAGAATTCCCTCCCAACTCCACCGCCTGGTCAATCAATTCCAGGGCTTTTTTCTGGTCCTTGTTTGAAAGGTAATATGCTTTGCCAAGAGAAAAATAAAATTCCCAGGTCTTGTCTGGATCATACGGTTCATAACGCGTTAACAACTCAAGGGCTCGCTCCGCATTCCCATTTTCGAGACTGGCTATTCCGGCAACCAGATAGGAAGGAACATAATTGATATCCAGCGAAAGGGACTTATTGATCACTTCTTCTGCCCGGGAATAATCGCGCAAACCCAGGAGAGCTTTCGCTTGATAAAAGTAAGCCAATGGTGAATTGGGAAGGAATTTTACAGCCTGGCTGGCGTCCGTATACGCCAGCTGATACGAATCCCGTTCCAGATAATACTTTGATCTCTCCAGATAGGCGCGTCCGAACTCTGGGTCCAGCAACAGAGCTTGATCCAAATCGCCTTTGATGTCAGACGCCGGGTTCAATACTTGATTAACCTGCGCCCGACCATAATATGCAGGGGCAAATTCGGGATTCAGGAATAGTGCACGATCGTAAGCTTCCAGCGCTTCATTATAGCGGTTAAGGTTCCGAAGGGCTTCACCCACCAGGAAGACGATATCCGGTGTTTCCAGCTGTTTGGCGGTTTGTCTGATATAGGTCAGCATCGTCTCAAAATCACCAGCCTGATAGGCTGATAGGGCTGTCTGGTAAGATCCATAGCCAGGGTGAGGAGTCAGCATATACACAGGTGTAGGTGTGTACGTGTTAACCAAAACTTGACCAATGGGTATCTGCAGGATCGGGTCAGGTGTACCCCTATCCCCACCATCATCCGCCACAGCCGCGGACGGGGTCCAGGTAAGAGGCGTAATTGTCAGCCGGGGAGAGAACACCGATCGCGTCCCGGGTAAAACCCCGCCCAGAACCAGCACCAGAATAAGGAGCAGAGATCCTACCAGCAAAGGAACCAGCTGTTTATAGTTGTAGCTGCTCTTTTTGGGTTTTTCCCGATTACTCTCAAGTTTCCGCAGGTCTGGAACATCCCGCAGCCAATCTCTTTTCTTGATCTCTGCCGGGCGAACATGCTCGGGATGTTGAGCGCCAAACAGGATCATTCCTAATCTGGCATCCTGATTGCCCGGATCTCGGTCCAATACCTTTTTAAGACAATACACCCGCTCCTTATTGGATTCGACAACTGTACTCATTAACAGCCAGTACTCGATATTGTCGGGATCTTCTTTTAGCAGCTCGGCCAGATGATCGCGGGCTTGGAATCGATCCCCCTGCTCCAGAGCAAGCCTGGCCAGTATGTAACGCCTGTCTTCTGACATTGGTTGTCCTGCCTCTTAGTAGCGCCATACAGAGTTTAGCATAGGGCGCTCTGAGGTACAAGAGAGTGTATAATGCTCCACATGATAAATAGGCAACTTATCATAACCAGCATACTTCTAATTTCAGCCAGCTGCAGCTCTGGAGGTGTAACTGAAATTCCTGCCTCCCTGACAATCGCTCCGCCTCGTAATCCTTACCAGACATCCTCTCAAACCCCCCAACCTGCAACCGCAACTGAACTTCTACCCACCTCAGAACCCCTTATCCCAACGGCAACTCCGTTCAAACATGCCGGCCAACCTGGGGAAACTCTTTACGGAATCGCTGTCCAATACAACATCACCCTGGATGAACTGGTCCTTGCCAACCCTAGCGTTAATACCAATACTCTTTCCATTGGCACTGAATTAAACATTCCCCTGAAAGATAACCCGCTTCTGGTCGCAACCCCTACCCCGTACCCCTTGACGCTGAGTGAACCCGCTTGTTATCCAACAGAAGATGATCACCGTGGCGTTCAATTTCTATGCTGACCGTCAGGAGTTGGTTCGAAGCGTGATTTCCAGCCCTGCTTTGAACAGACTTTTCCCCGGCCAGTCGATCCCTGTAGGAGCCTGGATTGAGGACCCTCCTCCGAATCGAACAGGTGTGACAGCGAGTTTACTGACAGCATTTCCCAGCGATCAGGATGAATCCCAGGTGGAAATCACGGATTACTCCGTCACCTATTCCCTGGAGAACAGGATTGCCACAGTGAGCGGGATGTATCAGTTCATCGACCCTGAAGCATCCGGCAGCCAGGTCTGGATCGTAGGTGTTGCTCTGAGTGAGGGCATTCCTTCAGGTGTTCGGAAATGGGTCAGCAACGAGGAGCTTTCAACTGAAACCTCTAACGAATTCGAGTTCCAAATCTACAGTCTTGGACCTGCAATCGATCGCATCCAGCTCCTGGCAGAGCTCGAATAACAATAAATCGGATCCTGGTCAGGATCCGATTTCCAATTCACCCCTACGATCTACAACTCTCCTTGCCCTAAGGGTTACCCCAGATCAGGAAACTGTCCTTTTCACAGAACTGCTCACCATACTTATTGATGAAGCAAACCTGGTAGGGTATCGTCTCTCCATTATTAGCTTCCACAGGTGACAGCGTGAAGAATGTGCAGCCGCCCTGGTCGCTGGGCCCACCATCATAGGAGATGACGCCGTCATTGGGTGTCTCTAAAATCAGGCGGGATTCCATGTTCGGCTGAGGCTGTCCGCTTTGATGGATACAAGCACCGACCTCCTGGGAATCCGTGGAGGAAAGCTGAGGGGATAATTCCCAAACATCAAGAACCGGAGCAATTTCCTGAACTGTCTCTGCGTTTTGTTCAACAGCCGCTGTGGCCCCTATCTGTTCTTCTGCGTTGCCCCAGATCAGATAACTGTCTCTTTTACAGTACTCACCGTCACCAATCCCCTGGAAACAAACCTCGTAATCAACCGCTGTACCATTTGGGGCTTGAATGGGATCGAGGGTCAGGAAGGAACAACCCCCAGAATCGGTAAGATCGAAAGGATAGGTGAGGGTACGATCGCCATCAGTAGAGACATTCACTACCGCCTGGGCGTTGACAAGGGGTGCTCCTTGATCGTGGATACAAGCTCCAATCTGCTGAGTTTCGTGAGAGGAAATCTGAGGCAGCTGTTCCCAGATGTCCAGCTGAATATGCCTCTCAGCGATGACCGGCTCGTTTTGCGCTGCCTGGG
>JARROG010000171.1:0-4500 GCA_037384185.1 Anaerolineales bacterium
TCTCCCGCCCCGCTGCCGTCGAATTTCACCCGCTGGTTTATTCAGTCGATCTATATTTCCTTAGCGGCTGTGTATATCTGGCGCGCGGATACGGTCATTAATCGATCTCTTGCCAAATCAAAAGCAACAGCCGACCGCTTCCTGGCTTTATTTCGGCATACTACAGACTGCGTGGTGGTATTCAACCCGGAGTGGCAGGTAATGATGGCAAATCCCCGAATATTTGATCTCCTGGGTTACACAGAGGACGAAGTCATCGGACATCGTATGCTGCCGGAAAAACTATCAGCCACCCCGCAGGAGATTGCTGATTACCAGCAGCAAGTCAAAAGTGAAAGGA
Organism: Anaerolineales bacterium; assembly: GCA_037384185.1. Taxonomy (GTDB): domain Bacteria; phylum Chloroflexota; class Anaerolineae; order Anaerolineales; family UBA11858; genus B10-G9. The sequence continues at coordinate 341 of JARROG010000171.1, forward strand.
ACATACCTCCTTTTGAGCAGATGCTGTTGCAGAAAGATGGCAGCGAGGTTCCGGTTGAGATCAGCATTACCATCGTGCCGGACAATAAGGGAAATCCGGAGCAAATTCAGTGCGTGCTGCGAGATATTACGGATCGCAAAGCTTATGAAAAGCACTTAAAGTATCAGGCTTTACACGATCCTTTGACCGACCTTCCGAATCGGGCATATTTTGAAGACCGCTATCAGACATCACAGTTGGGTGGAGAGAAAAATGAAGACCTGGTCGCGATCATGTTCCTGGATCTTGATGATTTTAAAAATGTGAATGATCAATATGGACACCTTGCGGGAGATAAGATCTTGATTCAGATTGGTTCCCGCCTTAAGGGATCGCTGCGTGAGAGCGATACAGTCGTCCGGATCGGCGGTGATGAATTCTTGATCGTGCTTGACAATGCGGCTTCAAAGACCAGTGTTGAGCGTGTTGCGGAAAAAATCATCCGTGTTATATCTCAACCCTACCAGATCGACGACCATCAAATCAAACTTACCGCCAGCCTGGGAATTCGCATCACCAGACGTTGTGATCTTGATCCAATAGACCTGATTAGTTCTTCCGATCAGGCGATGTACAAGGTAAAGGAACTCGGGAAAAATGACTACCTGTTCTTTGAGGTTGAGGGGGATAACTAACAACCTTACCTGCTTGTTTAGAAGCCAGTTCTACCGGATTAGACCTTTCCTTAATTTCTGAATTATTTTTCCTCAACCCGTTTTATCTTATACAAACTGATTTTTTCATGCTCTTTGGCGGAGTGATTTTCCCTTGTTATTTTCACCGATGACTGCTGGTGTGTGCAGGCAGCTGGTTATCCCGCTGTCTGAGCCACCAGATAGTATTTCGAGGTTAATACTTCCGAATTGGATATTCCTCCTGAATACCACTCCCGGGGGTGGGGATGGTCTGACGTCTGCCTGCTAAAATTATATATATGCGGCAGGACGATACCCTGGAAGTGTGACTCTGCTATGAAAAGATTTTCGTTCCTCACCTTGACTTTCCTGTTCCTGGCCCTGGCAGTGGTTAGCTGTAAATCCCCCCAGGAGTATTTGAAATGGATTGAGACCCCAGAGCAACCCCCAGATCAGTCTGAAACCTTGAAAGGGGAGCCGTTCCCGGATGTTGACTGCACGGTGATCTACGGGGCGGATGGCGACCAGGCCTTTGGCGGCAATAATGAGGATTCGCCTGATCCCAATACCATGATTTGGTTCATTCCTCCGGAGGCTGGAAAATACGGGATGGCTTTGGTTGGGTATGATGATTTTGTCTGGCAGGGAGGGGTGAATGACCAGGGTTTGTTTTTTGACGGGCTGGCAGTGAGTGAGAAAGTCCATGTAGCTCAGGGGGATAAGCCTCGCTATCCGGGCTCTTTGACCATGAAAGCCCTGGAAGAGTGCGCTGATGTGAGTTGTGTCAAACGGCTTTTTGAAGAATATCACGCTTATGATGAATGGGCTCACCAGTTCATGTTCGGAGATGCCAGGGGAGATTCTTTGATTATCGAACCTACCATGATGATCGCAGGTGGAGCGCCATTTCAAGTTGCGACCAATTTCTATCAATCGCGAACGGACATCAATGCCTGCCGCAATTGTGATCGCTATTGGAAAGCCCGGAACTATTTCGAAAAGGAAGACCCTTTATCGGCAGAATTGATCCGTGATATCCTGGACGAGGTTCATCTGGAAGGGGACTATCCAACCCAGTACTCATCCGTCTATGATTTGAAAAAGGGCTTGATATATCTCTACTTCTTTCACAACTATGGGAATGAGGTCATCTTTGACCTGGATGAGGAGTTGGCGAAAGGTTATCATGCCCTCTACCTTCCGGATTTGTTCCCGGAGAATCCAGCCTACCTGGAAATCGCTCAGCCAGAATGGGATCAGCTCGCGGAGGAGCGGGAAAAGTACAGGGCTGTGGACCTGGATCCGGAGCAATTCAGCACCTATCTGGGGGATTACGTTGGACCCGAGGACTACAATCCGCTATTCCCTTACTATTCCATAGCGGTCGAGAGGGGGGAATTGGTATTGAAAATGATCCCGGATAAAGCCTGGATGAACCTGGAAGCTACCTCACCGACAACCTTCTTCCATCTGTCAGAGATGATTGAGTTCGAGATCACATTCCTGCCCGATGATCAGGGAGAGGTCAATCAATTCATCTTCCGCTACCTTGATCACGATTATTTGTTCACACGAACTGACCCAACCCAACTCCTGGACGGCAGCGAGGCTGCGGTCCAAGAGTCCGGACCACAAGGGCCAGAGTTGTGGGCAAAGTTTGTAGATCCCATCACGCGTTTCCTGAGTACCAAGACCTTCATGCTCCTGGCGGTTGTTGTAGGCTTGATCCTGCTCCAGTCTCTGCTGGGGTATTTCCGATCCCTCCTGGTGTGAGGGTTTGGGCTAGAGCCAGTCAAGATTGATCCCCGGTTTTTTTCCATTACCTACAGTAAAATAAAGAGCAGGTCTTGACTCCTGGACCGTCATATCTACCTGATACATTAGAAAGCTTGCTGCAAGGAGAACTGTATGGTGTACGACAAGGACCTGGCTGAGCGGGTCCGCCGTCTGGTTGAGAAGGAACGCGGTTTCGCAGAGAAGAAGATGTTTGGCGGAATCGGCTATCTGGTGCATGGAAATATGTTCTGTGGGGTCATCCGCCAGGACCTGATTGTTCGTGTCGGAAAAGAGAGGTATCTGGATGCCCTGGTTCAGCCCCATGTGGAGCTTTTTGATATGACCGGCCGGGCGATGACGGGCTGGGTGGTTGTCAAAGAGCCCGGGTACCAGGAAGATCAGAAACTCCTGGACTGGGTCCATCAGGGTCTGGGATATGCCCGGACGCTGCCTCCCAAATAACCAGCCGATGGAAGAACACCAGCAGATTTATCAACAAGGTGCAGACCAGTACCAGCGGTTGATTTCCCGGGAAGACTACCAAGGGAAATTGCTTCCTGCCTTGCAGCGCATCAAACATCCGGATGGCCTGGACATCATCGATCTTGGGGCTGGGACGGGACGCCTGGCCTGCTTACTGGCTCCATCTGCTGGGAGTGTTTACGCGTTCGATGCCTCTCTGCCTATGCTGGCGATTGCAAATCAGCGTTTGAAAACATTTGATCATCTCCGATGGTTGACGGCCGCGGCGGATCACCGCCGCATTCCCCTGCCTGCTGGAAGCGCCGATTTGGTGGTCTCAGGCTGGAGCATGTGTTATCTGGTGGTCTGGGAAGGCCAGGCCTGGCAGGAGTCCCTCCAGCTTGGACTGCGGGAAATTCGGCGGTTGCTGCGCTCGGGGGGAAAGCTGATTATCGTCGAGACCCTGGGTACAGGCGAGCGGGAGCCCAAAATCCCTCAAAAGCTGGCGGATTATTTTCAGTACCTGGAAACCGCCGGTTTCCACAGCACCTGGATTCGGACGGATTATCGATTTCGAAGCCGGCCGGAAGCCCGAGAATTGGTGGAATTCTTCTTTGGCCAGGAAATGCTCCCTAAGATTGGCCCAGGCAGCACGCCGGTCCTGCCAGAATGCACCGGCATTTGGTGGACCTGATTGCTGCCAGAATGCCGTCCGTCATGGATAAACTAATTGATCTTTCTTCGTTGTGGATCACATGATCAATCCCTGTGAGGATAACGCCAGTGAATATAAAACCAATTGTTAGCAAGAGGGATAAACGGCGATTCGTTCTTTATCCCTATTCTTTTTATCGGGATGATCCCGTTTGGGTTGCTCCCCTCAGGACTGAACTGAAGGCTCAGTTCCAACCCTCCACCAATCCCCTGCTGGAGCACTGCGATCACCAGCTTTTCCTGCTCCTCAATGGGGACCAGATCCTGGGAGAGTAGCGGCTTTCATCGATCACCTGGCGGTTGATTTCTGGGAAGAGAAGATCGGCTTATTTGGTTATTATGAGTGCATTGACGACAAGGCCGCATCAGATTTGCTGCTGGGGGCTGCGGCTGATTGGCTGCGGGAGAGGGGGATGGAATTCATGCGAGGACCCTGGACGTTCGTATCCCAGGAGTGGGGTCTGGTGGTGGAAGGTTTCACACCACCGCCCTGCATCATGGGGCCTTACAACCCCCCTTATTATGACCGCCAGC
>JARROG010000172.1:0-4480 GCA_037384185.1 Anaerolineales bacterium
CCGACGGCCCGGCGTCCAGCTCCTCATCCCGGTCGTGGAGCTGAACCCGCATCATTCCAGAGGAGCTGTTCTCTATGCAGTCGCCGATTCGTACCGCAGTGCCAACACTGGCGACCCCACTGCCTCCCTCGCAATAGCGGATGCGGGATTCGCCCATCTGGGCAATCACCCGGCCGATGATTCCCAGCTTGAGATCCTCCACGCCGTATTTGATGGATGGACTGATGTTCTCGGCTACGAATTGGCGTATTTCAGCGCATTCCTCCTCCGTTTGGGGTTCTCGCAGTTCTGGAGTGTCCTCATATTTAGTGGCTTCTGTGACCTCCCGTGCCTGATAAGTCCAGACCACGTAGCAAGGACCGGCATTCCACAGACTGGCTGATACTGTGAACTCTCCTCCCGGGCTTGCCGTGGGAGCCGTGAAGGTCCATTCCAGGCTGGGATCTTCAAAGTATTCATCCATCTCCCAGGGAGAGTAGGAAAGAGTCGGTTCCAGGGTCTGCTCACCTACCTGGTACTGGAAAGTCAAGCCGGCTGTCGAACCACCTTCGTTGACGGATCCTGAGGCACTGGCTGCGGCTTTCAGCACCACCAACTGCCCGGATTGAAGAACGCCTGGTGGTTCGCTGAAGTTGACTGAAACCGTGACATCCCGGTAGATATAGTCCCGGTCGACATCACGGTCATGAATGGTGAAATTGGTTGACGATGTCCCGTAGACCAATGATTTTCCCTCAAAGCGAGCTTCCGGAAACCAATCTGGATCCTGACCGCCACCGAAGAAGGCAGTTTTTTCATTGTAGGGATTGACCTCGGTGCTGACCAGCTTCCATTCATAGACTGGATCATCCGCGGCGGCAATTTGCGGTGGAAGAAGAAGGCTGAATAAAAAGATCAGCAGGAGAGAGAATGCCATCTGGCGTCGGGGGGTGTACATAGGTTCCTCCGGGGATGTGACAGTTTCCAGAAGTATACTCTATCTCGGTAGTATGAACCTAAACAAATAACTGCCGGAAATCGACTGATGCCTCACCGGGGACGGCTCGGCGAGCGGAAAGTTGGCGCTGCTATCGAAAGACAACCCGCTGGTTGATGAATCAACCAGCTATTCACAGCGCCCTGACGGGCTGCAAGGGATCGTAGGGGCGACCTGCCAGGTCGCCCATCATATTGTTCGTAGTTGGCTCAAATATTCGGATCGATAAGGATTGGTCTCAACAAAAATTAGGATGTTTGTGCTCATCGGAATGGGCGGCCGAACCGACTGCACCTACGAAAGGAATGACAGAAACCACGGCGCATTTGATTGCGCCGTGTTTGTTATGCTGTGGGATAGCTATCGTAATTTATATTTCCAGCAGCTCAGCGCTCTGCAGATAGGGGTATCTGTCCCGGACAGTGATCATCATGCTGAACAGGGCCTGGAGGTTAGTGTCGGATGCCAGGCTGTCATCCTCAGGCTCGACCCGGCCGTCATTGAAATGCAGCTGATGGACCCCACCCCGGTAGCGCATCTGGATGCTGCCGTCTGGCAGGGGAAGGTAGCCTTCGTTGTCGCTATCCAGGAAGGCTTCCTCATCCCAGAACAGGGTGAACTTATCCAGATACGGCGAGCCCTGGTAAGGGCAGAAGGTGGCACAGTTGCCGCACTCATTGCAGAGAGCGTCCAGGTGCAGGATCTGGTACATGTCATCCACGTAGGGGGAATCCACCTCGACGGCGATGTTGGCCCGATTGGGGCAGACCTCGACGCATTTGTCGCAGATGAAATTGCATTCCAGACAGCGGGCCGTCTCCGCCAGATAGCTTTGATCGAATTCAGCTTTCTGCAGCTGAGGGTTGATGAGAGCTTTCTTGGACACCACCGCCTCTTTTCGAGCGCGGGCATCGAAACCGATCTCGGGAATGGTCAGGAGCCGCTGATCGACGCCTTCTTTCTCCAGGATGCCGTCAACTGCCTTGCGGGCGTCGGCGATGGCCTCCACCACTGACGCCGGCCCCCGGTAGGCGTCGCCTACCAGGTAAACGTTATCCCGGCTGGTCTCATGATAGGCGTTGGTCTGGATCCGCCCTTTTTCATCGACCTCGATACCGTTGGCTTCCAGCAGGTCATAATTGACCAGCTCGCCGATGGCGGTCAGCACGCTGTCAATGGGATATTTGACCAGCTCCCCTTCTACAGGAACCGGGCGCCGGCGGCCGCTGGCATCCATTTCCCCCAGCGTCATTTTCTGGCAGGTGAGCATCCCGCCTTTCAGAGACAGCGGGGAGACCAGCTCGACGAATTCAATCCCATCCGCCAGGGCCAGGTCGAGCTCTTCCCGCTCGGCTGGCATCTGGTCCACGGTGCGGCGGTAGAGGATCTTGACCGATTCCACGCCGGGAGCGCGGACCGCAGCCCGGGCGCTGTCCATGGCGCTGTTGCCGCCGCCAATCACGGCTACGTTCTTGCCCAAGTGCTGGGAATCGGGATCTTTCTTGAATTCCAGCAGGAAGTGGATCGCGCTGTGGACCTTGTCCTGATCCCCGTCCAATTTCAAGGGGCGGGATTTCCAGGCACCGATGGCCAGGATGACATAGTCGTATCCGTCTTTCATCAGCTGATCGACGTCCAGCTCGGGATCGCAGCCCAGCTCGAATTTCACCCCGGCGCGCTTGATGAGTGCCAGGTCATTAGCGACGGCTTCTTCGGAAATGCGGAAGCCGGGGATGCCGTAGAGCACCATACCGCCCGGGCGCTCGTTCTTGTCGAATACTGTGACCTCAAACCCTTCCCGGGCCAGAAAGTAGCCCGCGTAGAGGCCGGAAGAGACGGCCCCGATTTCGGCATTTTTAGGGTCCTGCGTCTTTTTAAAAGGCGGAACGATATCCACTAAAGATTCAAAACCCCGTTCGCTGGCTGCCAGCTTCAGGTCCCGAATCAGGACCGGGTCATCGTAATCGTTGCGAAAGCATTTCAGCTGGCAGGTGTGCTCGCAAATAGTGCCGGTGGTGAAGGGCAGGGGGTTCTTGGCGGTGATCAATTCAAAGGCCTCGACATAACGCTCCTCGCCAACCAGCCGGATGTACTCAGGAATGTCCTGGTGGATAGGGCAGCCTACCGTGCAGGGGGCCACAAAGCAGTCCAGCAGCTCCAGGGAGCGGTCGATCTTCATCGGCCGGTAGGATTTGCCCTCCTTGGCGTAGCGGGGGCTGGTTAAGGCTTCAGCCGCAATTCTTTCCAGAAAATTGAGGTCCACTGTTTCCTGGGTGAAATATTCCTCTAATCCTTCACTGATCTCTGCCAATTGGGTCAGGCGGGAGTAGCCGCCCGGTTTCAGCAGATAGGTGGCCATGGTGATCGGCTTCAGGCCGGCCTTCAGCAGGTCGGAATAATTGAAGGCATCGGCGCCGCCGGAATAAGAGATGGTCAGCTTCCCATTGAATTCACGGGAAAGTTTGAGGGCCAGGTTGACGGTCAGAGGATAGAGAGCCCGGCCGCTCATATACATCTCGTCTGTCGGCAGGGTGCCCTTGTCATTGACCACTGCCAGGGTGTTGGAGAGCTTGACTCCGAACTCCACTCCGCACTCTGCTGCGTGGGCAGTCAGGTTGTGGAGCATCTCCACCGCAGCCGGATACTGCATGTCGTGAGTAAAGCTTTCCTCTTTGAGCTGAATGTGATCGTAACCCAGCTCGGCAAAGGCATTTTTGACATATTGATAGCCGTGCAGGGTGGGATTGAGCTTGACGTAGGTGTGCAGGCCTTTCTCGGCCATCAGGTATTTGCAGATTCTTTCCTGGTCCTCAGGTGGAGTGCCGTGCATGGTGGAGAGGGTCACCGAATGGGAGATGGCGGGTGAGATGGCGTCCGCGAAAGCCGGGTCGGAAATGGCCGGGACCACCCCATCCTGGATGGCCTGTTTGAGCGCTGCCCGGCATTCCTGGAAGATGGGCGCGTCAGACGCGTCCTTGAGCCCCTCGATGAATCCGTCGATCTTAGGGGATTTGATGCCCTCCAGGTCATAGCCCACGCTCATGTTGAAAACGAAGGCCCGCTCATCGATTTTGGAAAGGCCAAACATGGCGTTGAGGGCGTGCAGCAGGAACCAGGCTTTGACGTACTCGTCATAGGCCTGCTGGACGGTGAGCTCGGTGGACCATTCCGTGTTGTAGGTTTCCAGCTCAGCGTCGATGCAGGGCTTTTCGATCTCGAGCTCGTCCATGATCTGGACGGTTTTGAGTTCGAAGAAGCGCCCGCCCGCCAGGTAGGCCGCGGCGATGTTCTGAGCCACCTGGGTGTGCGGTCCGGCAGCGGGGCCAAGGGGGGTCTCGCACAGCTCGCCGAAGACGCGCATGGCGGAGCTGTCCTTTTTGGTGTAGAACTTCTCCTCCGGGATGCCGAAGACTGTCTTTTCAGAGGCATATTCCTGGAGCACCCAGGCCAGCAGCTGTTTGAAGGGGATGGGGACCATCACGTCGCTCATATCCGACTCCTGTG
>JARROG010000173.1:0-4460 GCA_037384185.1 Anaerolineales bacterium
CAGCATCGACATCTGGAAATTGATTCAAGAGCAGCAGATTACTCACCAAGAAAAAGGGGATCAAAGATGCTCCAAAAGCGATCCAACTGTAAGAGCCGGTTAAAGCAAAATCCGTGCCCATTACCATCAAAGTCCCAAAACCCAGGCCAGGTGCGATCAGGCACAGCAGGGGATAACGAGTGATCCAGGTCGTATAAAAATAAATGAGCAGCAAACCAAGGAATCCCAGAGGAAGAATGGCAGGGCTGACTGCTAGCGCAAAATAGAAACCAATTCCGAGAATCAAAAACAAGAAACCCCAGGCCATGATCAAAGTGGGTTTCCTCATTTCTGGCGACTGCTGCAGCCGACCACTCCCACCGCTGAAAGGTGTCCGCTTCGTGAGCTCATCCAATCCACTTTGAGAATCAAAATATTCATTAAAGGAATTCACACTGATATGGGATGCCAGGGCACCAATCATAGCCAGCGTGAAGTGGAACCAGTTGACTGAACCAGATCTCCACCACGCAGTCGCCAAACCTAACAGCACGCAAGCTGGCGTCAGGATCAAGAAGGGAATGCGCATTGGGTCCAGTAAAAATTTATAATTCTTCATAAGAACCACCTTTCATCTATAAATAAAAGAGAAAAGACGGGCACCTGCCCGGATTTGAATTTGAAAAACGACCGAAGTAGTATACCTCTTTCTCGCTCAAACACCAGATATCATCTGTTCTGGACTCAACTATCACCAGATTCCTGGAATCAGACGGTATTTCACACGCCGAGCATAGTCTCTATAACCCGGAAGTTCAGCCTGCAGAACACGATCCTCGAGAGCCGTCCGCAGCACCACAACAAAAATCGTCAAGATTGCTGGCACTGCCACCCACCAAGAGCTGAAAAATACCGGGGTTGCCAGCCAGGAAAGCAGCGTACCCGCATAGGCGGGATGGCGGACCCACTTGTAAGGTCCTTTATGAATGACAGTATGCCCCCGGTCCGTTTGGATTCTTACCTGAGAAGAAAAATAGCGGTTGGATCCCATTGCATAAGCACCCAATAAACTGCCAAGCTGGATCAGGACCAGAGCTGCGATCTGCATCCAAACCGGCAGATCTGGTGGCCATCCCAATCGGTAAGAGAGACCGGCAACTATCCAGGCTGCCAACGGTCCCACCAATGTGGTCAGCGGCATAAGGATTTTGTCCCACTCCTTGACATCCTCCAACTCATGAGCCCGAGCCCGCTCCAGGGCGAGGTCTGGGTAGCTGAGAACGATAAACAGGCGGCTGCCCAGCAGCACCAGCGTCCCAGATAAGGTATACGCCCAGGCGACCCACCAGGTCCAGCTACCAGCGGAAAGCAGCAGGATCGCCAGCATAATGAGAATCAGAACCAGCAGTCTGACCAGGCCACTCCAGGGTATCTGAATTATCTCTCCGTGCTGACCTTTCAATTTCACTTCACCAAACTCCCGGGATCAAGCGGTATCTCACCTGATCCAGATATTCCCGGTAGCCCGGCAGCTCAGCAGCTAATGTATTATCTTCCAGCTTGGTCCTCAGTACATACAGGCCAGCCGAAATCAATCCGGGAATCAAAGCCCACAGCGACCCCAACAGCAGAGGAACGCCAACGGAGAATCCGATCGCTCCTAAATAACCTGGATGGCGAATGAACCTGTAGGGACCACTGTCCGCAACCTGATGTCCGCGTTCCTGCTGGATGCGAACGAATGGCGAGAAGAACCTATTAGCGCTCATTGCCCAGACCAAAATGGCGTACCCGACAATGGTCAGAATACTGCCAGCAATCAACCAGCCTCCCCCTAGCGTTGGCTGCCAATTCCAGCGTTCGTTCAGCCCAGCCAGGACCCAACTTAGGAGAGGCAGGAATCCGGAGGCAATTGGCATGAGGATTTTATCCCAGTCTTTGGCATCAGGATTGGAGCGTGACCTTTCAATCAAGAACTGGGGATCCCGAGGAAGAGCCACAAGGGCAGTTGCTGCATCGAACGCCAAAAAGATACCCACATAGAACCAGCCTGCCACCCAATCCCAGCGACCTGCAGACAGCATTAAAACCACTCCTACAAACGCTTTGAACAGAACTCCCCTAACCGCCCAGGAGATGACACCTTTCCTAGTCTCTTGATCCATATGGCCATCAACCTCTCGACTTAATGATGTTTTCCAGATGTTCGCCTTCGTGCTCCCCCAGGATCTCGATCAGCTCAGCCATGGTGCGCTCCGATCCCCAGGGAAGAACCAGCTCCTCTTCCAAGTCATTCTCATCCAGGGACAGGATGGTATCCCGCAGCTGGTCGCGCACTGTTCGCCACTCCTTTATAACATCATCAAACGGCCAATCCGCCCGGAGACTGACCGCTCCCTGATTGAAAAGGTCAAAATCCTGTTCAGGGAGGAAATAAGGCGGATCACCCGCTTTGTAAGCCAAGATCGCCTTATGGATGGCAATTTCCCAGGCAGTAATGTGCCCGATCGCTTCCTTTATGGTCCAGCCCGGGCAGATCTCCAACTTAGTGTCTGTTTCTGCCACAACTGCTTCCATTTTTTGGCGAACGCTATCGGCATATGCTATCAAATCGGATAAATGAGACACAGTCCCTTCCTTTGCTGTTGATTCTTAAACCTTATCTACTTGATGATAGATCTTATGGACGATCCACCACCTTCCATCAATTTTCAGCAAATTGAGATGGTCAATATAGCGGACTTTTTGATTTTCGAGCCGCAATTTTGCATGGGCAGAATCTCCGATCAGGTCCAGGGACAGAATTTCATACTCCCAGACCAATTCCGGATCGCGATTTTGAGGTTCATACCAACGGCAAAATTCATCCCGATCCACTTTCTCTAGATCTCCATCCACCAGGTGGAACATCTTCCAGTCAGGGTGAAGGATCTGCTTGTAAAGGTCAGGGTCATATTGGGCGTGACCCAGAACGTAATATTCCACCAGTGCCTTCTCGATACGTTCGATCTCTTCCTTCTGCTCAGCCACGTTCATAAAGCACACATCCTTTGTCTTTTTTCCAAAGAAATCTAATCTAGCCTCCATTCAGCGAGGATCTCGCAGCAGAGATCACCAGCGAGATCGCCGCCAGGATGAATGTCAGCGGACCGAAGAACCATTTTTCCCAGGGATTGGGAGACAGATAGGAAATCACTGAAATCAGAAACAGATAAGCAGTGATCAGCCAGGAAACTACCCGAAGGAGCAGGGATGGCGGTTCGGTCCCCAGGATGCTCGAACGGCGAGCGAGAACATAAGCAAATCCGCCCAGCACTAGAATCGCACCCAGGCTGGAAAAGCGAAAAACAGGGGTGATTTCACTCAGCTGCCCGCCCCAGGTTATCTCTGCTGGAAGTATTCCGTCTGTCAGCAGAAGCTGGAACACAATAAGAATTGCCAACAAAATTAAGGCAGCATACCCCAAAATTACTGAATAGGGCTTTCTGGTCAGATTCACCATGGCTGAGAGTCCCTGAGGATTGGTATTTCCTTAATTGTACATGGAAATCACCGGCTCCAGATTACCATCCAGGGTTTTCCTTCTCTCTTAGAATCTGGTAGATATCCCTTCGAAAATCAATTCCAAGGACTCGTAAAATCAGGCAGATCGGGGTTTGATTTCAAGGGGATTGAGGGAAGCTGCTGGAGGAAATCTCCGTGAAGAAATCCCAGGCCAGCATCACTCCATCAGCATCACGGCAGATCGGACCGAGCAGCCTGGCTGTCAGGCGCTCAAACAAACCGGGATCCCCCATTATTGGTAGAGTGTGCCCTCCACCAGAGATCGTGTACAGCCTGACCTCTGCCCCGTCGACACCGCCGGGATAAATTCTTTCCTGAATTCGACAGCTATCAGCAGGTTCCAAATCCGGCAGATTCCGGCTGGTGAATCCAGCGGTAGAGGCATGATTGGCTTGGATCCACCAGTCTACTGTCTCGCTGGTAGAGATCACCACTCCCCGGTTCCTCGCTATCATTCCTCCCTGAAAAGGCATCAATGGATCTTCCGTGCCGTTGGCGATCATAATCGGAACCGGTTGGGACGGGACAGACAGAGGGACTTCCAACTTCGGCAGATTGGCAATAAAAACTGCACCAGCTGCAAAACGCTCAGGTGCTTCCTGCAGCATACGGTAGGTCATCATCCCGCCATTCGATGCACCAGTGATAAATATCCGCTCCTGATCGACAGGCAGTTCAGTAGAGACCTTATCCAGTAAGGCCAGTAAAAATCAGACATCATCAACCTGGGTCTGTCCGGAAGCCTGGTCAGGCCGGAGATCATTCCAGACCTGGTCATCTCCATAGGTATCTCCATTCTCTGGATTGGTTCCGTTAGGAACCAGCAAGATGACATTATTCTCCTTGATAATCTTGGACCAGGTCTGGAAGCTGGTCGCTAAGGGGGAAAAGAGCGAGCGCATACTCAGCGTTCCACC
>JARROG010000174.1:0-7018 GCA_037384185.1 Anaerolineales bacterium
ACCTCGAGCGGCACCTCCTTTGTATTGGGTGGTTGCAGATAGGATCTATCTTTTCGGACCTAACAGAATTGTTAGGTTATGAGTAATATCATAAAGCATCACCAATCATCCAACCTTAAAATATTCACTTAATCCATAATTTCACAAATCCTAAAATTCGCCACCATTCTCTGTTGGTTAGGATAAAATTCACATATTGACTATTCAGCAATTCAACCGGGAGGGAAGAGCCATGGAATCCAGAGCAGGGGCCCAGATCAGCAAGAAAGCGTTCATTCAATCAGCTCTGATCCTGCTGGCCTTCATGGTCCTGGCCGGGATCCTGACCAGGATCGTTCCAGCTGGATCTTTCGAGCGCTTCAGTGCTGGCGGCAGGACCCTGATCGATCCTGCCAGCTATCATCCGACTCCCCGTCCGGATTATCCGATCTGGCGCTGGCTGACTGCCCCGATAGAAGTTCTCTGGGGAGCCGACAGCACTCTGGTGATCGTCATCTCTCTCTTCATTCTTATGGTGGGCGGCGCCTTTGCCGTATTGGACAGCAGCGGGATCCTCAAATCTGCCCTGGGGAGGATCGTGCTCCGCTTCCAGGACAGCAAATACACCTTGCTGCTGTTGATCACCCTGTTCTTCATGGTCCTGGGCGCTTTCTTCGGGATCTTTGAGGAGGTCGTTCCTCTCGTTCCCCTGGTGGTGTCCCTGGCCTATTACCTGGGTTGGGATGCTCTGGTGGGACTGGGGATGAGCATCCTGGCCACCAATCTGGGCTTTTCGGCTGCCATCACCAATCCTTTTACGATCGGTGTGGCCCAGGAGCTGGCCGGCTTGCCGCTGTTTTCTGGCAGCTGGCTGCGGTTTCCGATTTTTGGGTTGATCTACGCTGCTCTGGGAATCTTCCTGGTTCGCTATGCAAAGAAGGTGGAGCGCTCTCCTGAAAGCTCTCTGGTTTACCGGGAAGAACTGGCCAGCCCCGTGAAGCACCAGCCCCTTGACCTCAGCCAGGATATGATCAGCACCCCGGCCATGCGCCGGGCAACTCTCTGGTTTGTCCTCTTCCTGGCCTTGATCATCGCCGCTCTGATCGGGGCGCCCTTCGTTGATTTCTTGTCGGATTACGCCCTGCCATTGGTCGGCCTGTTCTTCCTGGTCGGCGGCGTGGGATCCGGACTGCTCGCCAGCCCGGAGAAGAAAGCTGTCTGGAAAGCATTAAGGGATGGAGTCTCTGGCATTGCTCCCGGCATCCTGCTGATCTTGATGGCGGTCAGCATCAAGCACATCGTGGTCTCGGGCGGGATCATGGACACCATACTCTATCAAGCGGCTGGGGCATTCCAGGGAGCCAATCCTTTCTTTTCGGCTGGGCTGATCTATCTGCTGGCGCTGCTGATCGAGTTCTTTGTCGCGTCTGGCTCAGCGAAAGCCTTCTTGATGATGCCCATCCTGCTGCCCCTGGCGGATCTGGTGGGGGTCACCCGCCAGGTCACGGTCACAGCCTATTGCTTTGGGGATGGTTTCTCGAATATGATCTATCCTACCAACCCGGTGCTGCTGATCGCCCTGGGGCTGACCGTAGTGGGCTACCCTAAATGGCTGCGCTGGACCCTGCCCCTCTGGGGCGTGATATTGGTGATCACGCTGGCTTTCCTTGCTCTGGGAGTGGCCATTGGCTATGGACCTTTCTAACACCAGCTTCACCGGAGAATCCAATGAGCGCTAACGCCTCCATCAACTTCCCTACCACTTATGAAGAGTCTGTCACCCAATTCCAGAATCAGCTTTCTGAGATCAAGCGCCGCTGGCCGGGAGCAGTCCTCGATTCAAAACAGATTTCAAAGACAGAGGATGTGAATATCTACTGGATTCGGGCGGATGCCTTGAGGACTCCAGAAAGGATCTTGATCCTCTCTTCAGGGCTGCATGGGGTAGAGGGTTTTGTGGGAGCGGCCATGCGCAACCTGTTCATTCAGGAATTTCTGGAACGCTTCGACCCCAACATTACCGGAATCCTGCTGGTCAATAATATCAATCCCTGGGGGATGAAGAACAAGCGCAGGGTCAACGAGAATAATGTGGATCTGAACCGGAATTTTATGGAAGATGCGGGGGAATTCCAGGAGAATTTCAATCCTTCCTATCAGCAATTTGATGCGACGCTCAATCCCAGACGGCCGCTGGGATCGACCTGGTTGGAAACTGGCAGCCTGTTGGTACAGGTACTCATCAATCTCTTTCGTTTCGGCTTCAAGGGGTTGCGGGGTGCCGTTCTGCTCGGTCAGAGCAGCAATCCCCAGGGGCTGTACTTTTCTGGCAGGGAATACCAGGGTGAGGTTTCTTTAATGAAAGATTTGATAAAGGATACGTTCCAGCGCTATCCTGCTGTAACCCTGATCGACATGCATACCGGCTACGGACCCCGCTATCAAATGAGCATCGTCAACTCCCCTAATGAGAAGCGCTCCCCCGAAGAGCTTAAGCTTTCATTCCGTTATCCCCTGATTGTCCAGGCCGACCCCGATCAGTTCTACAGTATGAAGGGCGATATGATTGATTGGAGTTACCGTTACCAACAAGCCCACCATCCTGATTCCAGTTATTATGGGACAGCCTTTGAATTTGGGGTCTATGGAGATGGCATTCCCAATGAGATCAAAAGTTTGAGGACGATGATCTTTGAGAATCAGGTCTATCATCACGGGGCGGAAAGTGACCGCTTGGCGAGCTGGATCAGGGGGGAGATCGTCAATATGTACTTTCCACAAGAGGGGGTGTGGCGAGAAAAGGCGTTGGGGGACTGCCGGCAAGCGTTCGCCGGTGTGTTGGCTTTCCGGGGTTTTCTGGGTTGAAAGATAACTGAATAGGACAGCAAGGTAATCACTCGAGGAGTATCGGTCTCATGAGGGTCCATTTTAAAAGAAAACCAGATCCGGATGAACTCGCAGTTTTGCAGTCTGCCTTGGACCCCGGGATAGAATTGACATTTGGAGCCCTCTCAGATGTCCGTTCGGGAGTCCAGATCCTGGTTGCCGGCCGCCCAACCCGGGAGGAACTGGATACGCTTCCTGATTTGGAAACATTGATCATTCCCTGGACGGGAATCCCGCTCCAAACCCTGGAACTGGCTAGAGGAAGGAGCGGTCTGTCAGTCCACAATCTTCACTACAACGCAGCTCCAACCGCGGAGCTGGCAGTTGCTCTGCTGCTCGCAGCCGCAAAGAGAATCATTCCCTTTGACCGGGAATTACGCCAAGGGGATTGGACAATGCGCTATGAGGATCCTGGTGTGATCCTTTTGAATGGGAAACAGGCATTGATCTTGGGTTTCGGCAGGATTGGCCGGCGAATTGCGCTGGCCCTGGAGGGATTGGGGGTGGTTGTCTCAGCTGTCAGCAGGTCGGGCCAGGGTCAGCATCCCCGCTTGTATCCACAGGATAAATTACAGGACCTGCTTCCAGAGGCAGATTTTTTGATCGTGGCGCTGCCGCTGACACGCGAAACCAAGGGTAGGATCTCCGCCCAGGAGCTGGCTTTGCTGCCTCCGTCAGCAGTCCTGGTCAATATCGCTCGGGGGAGTATTGTTGATCAAGAAGCTCTCTTCCAGGCGCTTGCTGGGAACAAGATCGCTGCAGCTGGACTGGATGTCTGGTACAACTATCCGGAAGATGAAGCTGCCCGCAGCAACACGTTACCGGGGGACTATCCTTTTCAGGATCTAGAAAACGTGGTGCTCAGCCCGCACCGGGCAGCCAATGTTATTGAATCCGAAAGACTGCGCATGGAATCCTTGGCTGCCTTATTGAACCAGGCGGCAGCAGGGGAACCCATGGATAACCAGGTTGATTTGCTGCTGGGATATTGATGAAAATTATCCTTGGTGAGGGGATTGAAAAGGAGACCCGGTCTTCCTGGTCACGGATAAAATCTGTCCAGAACTTTCCCTGTCTTGCTTCAGTAATTTATTTGGCGATTGATCAGCCCAGAGTTATTCCGTTCTGGGTGTTGGCTCGGGTGGCGATGTATCAGCCAAAGATTGTCCAGTCCAGCTCGGACTGAGGGAATTCAGATTCGAGCTAATTGATAATCAACCTGCTCTTGATTCGCTACAAGAACCCCTGGTCCGAAAACCATTTGATGCTGTCCCTGGCTGTTTCCTCCAGAAATCTGGTTTTCAAGCCTAATTCCTGCCGGGCTTTTTCTGTGTTGTATCCCTGCCAGGTCTTATATGCCCGCAGGTGGTCTGGTGGATAGGGCAGGAAGGGAAGCTTGTCAGAGGTGTTGATGTAGAGGTCAATTAATTTCGGCGGAAGGACGAAGCGGGGCGGTTTTACTCCAGCCATCTCCGCTATAATCCGCACTGCTTCCTCAGTGGTGTAATTGCTCCCTCCCAGGATATAGCGCTCTCCCGATCGGCCAAGTCTGGCTGCCTGAATATGGGCTTCGGCGGCGCGTTGATCGTGCCCGGTGGGACTGCCAGTGCTTTTCCCCGGGCGATCAGCAGCACGATCTCTCCGGTCGCCAGGTGAATGTCGCCCGGACCCAATACCAGCGTGGGATTGAGGATGACAATTTGGTAGCCCACCCTGGCTGCCTCGAGTGCCAGATTTTCCATGGCACTCTTGACCTCATAATAACCGTTAGAGGGTTGGCTGCCCTGTTGATAAAAATCACGCTCATCGGCCAGGCGATCCGCACCCTCCGGTGGGGATCCGATGGTAGTCAGGCTGCTGGTGTAGATCAAGCGTTTGACGCCAGCTTCCCGGACTGCTCGAATGACGTTCTTCATCTGTTGAGCAGCTTTTTTGACGTGGTCCTCAACTTTAGCCGGATTCCCATCACCCGGGTAATAAGCCGCGGCATGGAAGACATAATCCATTCCCCCCATGGCCTTCAGCAAAGAGGGGTAATCTTCCAGATCACCAGATATCCAGTGGATGTTGAGGTCATCCAGATCACCCGTTGAGGAATCATCCCTTCGGAAACCGCTGATTTCCCAGTGCTGCTCGTAAGCTTTTTTGGCGATGTGTCCGCCGATAAAGCCAGTTGCTCCCAGGACGAGGGCTTTGATCATATATTAAGTTCCCTTCTTTCTTTTGGGTACGCTGCCCTGGATCAGTTCAATCTCATCCGGATAATCCAGCAGTTCGCTTGCCTCTTCAACAGTCACCCAGCGAACTTTATCAACTTCCCCATTCATCTTATTAGGTTTCTCAGCCTGGGGGGTCATATGCCAGAACAGGACAACTTTGGGTTTTCCATCCAGCAGGTAGGAAATGCTGCCGGCGTATTTATTGATCTTCGCGGAAAAGCCGGTTTCTTCCAGGACCTCGCGTTGGGCAGCCTCTCTCCAGGTTTCCCCCGGGTCGACTTTGCCTTTTGGCAGGGACCAGTCATTATGTTTGTGGCGGTGGACAATTGCGAATTTCTTTTTCTTACTGTCTTTCTTCCATAGTATCCCCCCGGCTGCCTGTATGACTGAATTCTTCTTGTGTCCCAAATTGATCTCCGAATATTTGCTGGTTGATGTACTCGATAATTTTATCACAGGCAGGGTGCTCAAATTGCTTCGGAAGCTGACCTCTCACATCCAGGATTGGAAGATATCCTGTCTGGTCTGGATGACCTCGTGTCCCTCCTTGAGGGAGTAATATCTGCGGGTTGCTTCGATCTCAATTTGACAGCCGTGTTCCTGGCACCATATTAATAGGTCCCGGAGCTGAGATAAGCCCTGTTTCATGGCCCCACCTTCCCGAACTCCAAAGCGGTAGGTCAGCAGGTAGGGATTATCGTTGTCGAGGTAGTCCAATATCGTCTGGCAGGCGGGGATCAGGTCTTCAGTGGCTGGATGATCTGCCAGGTTTTCCAACGGACCAACGGGAAGATCCAGATTGACTCGGAAGATCTTGAGGATCGCCGGCCGGTGCAAAAGCTTCGCCAGAGCTTTGCCTTCCTGAATTGCCGGTGCCCCAGGTATTGGCAGCGGAGTTCCCTCCCGGTTCACAATATTTACAGTTAGATTAAAATGTTCATTGACGATTTCCGGTTCAGATTTGTAATCGTTCTGGGGAACCAACTGGTGGACAGCTTCCATCACCCGATCAGCGTAGTCCTGCAGGTATATCTTTCGGGCTATGTTGGGTGGTAGTTTGGCAGGTTCCAGGAGTTTGCCAACATGCATTGATAATTTAGGTCTCTTAAATTTCAATCCAGCATTCATGGCACCCGAGGTGTCGCCGAAACCAACTGGCAGCACAGCAGCTCCTGACCGATAGCTCAACCAGGCGATTCCGGGTAGAGCTTTCTTCTTGCCTTCCTCCCAGATGCCCCCTTCCGGGAACAAACCCACCACACCATTTTGGCTCAAGACATCCAGAGCGCTGCTGAGAGCAGCTCGATCGTATGAACCCCGGTGCAGAGGAATCACGCCGTAAAGATCCGCCACTACCTCCGTGATCCGTTCAGCCGGTGTATCGGCTGCGCTGAGCATTTCGATCTGCCAGGGAGAGAAAATGTTCAGCAGTACGGCTTCCATAGCTGCGGTATGGTTTCCTACCACCAGGAGGGGTCCCCTCTGGGGAAAATTCTCACGTCCGGTGATTTCCAGCTTGAACAGCAGGGGGAGCAGAGCCCTGCCAGTCAGGCGGATCATGGAGCGGGCCAGCCGTTTACGGGGAACCTTCAGGTGATGAGATGGATCTGTCATGGTATCGGATGGGAGGCAGTTGTCTGGATGTCTATGATATCCCCTGGAGCTCGCTGGCTGCCTGCTGATCCGTCAGCCAGATTGCCTTGTCCCTGAACAGCTGGGAGGGGTATTTCTCCGGTTGAAAGGGACCTTCCAGGACCTGCGCCAGTGTGCCAGCTTTCTCTGCACCGGAAACCAGGAAAACGATCTGTCTGCCAGCCTTGATCAGTTTGGGGGTGGAGCTGATCCGCCAGGTATCCAGCCGCGGGACAAAGACCGCTGCCACCAGATCGGCCCCGGCTTCAGTTTCGGTGAGGATAGTGGTGCCTGGAAAGAGC
>JARROG010000175.1:0-14252 GCA_037384185.1 Anaerolineales bacterium
GGGCAACCTCGTGCTCGAGGCGGACGCGGTCGAACTCCTCGGAGGAGATCAATCCCTGCGTGAGGGTCTTCTCGGCGCGGGTGAAGGCCATGGCGGCGTTGGACGCCTTGAGCCGCGCCTTGTTGAGGGCGATCTCCGCGGCCGAGTGGTCGAGCACCGCCAGCACCTCGCCGGCGGCGACCCTTCGACCCTCCTCGACCTCGAGCTTGGTGATGAGTCCCTCGGCCTCGGCGAGCACCCGCACATCGGCCTCCGCCACCAGGTTGGCAGTCGCGGAGATGTAGGCAGCGATGTCGCCCCTTCTCGCCTCGGCGACCTTGACCGGGATCGGCGCCTTCTCGGTCTTGTCCTTCTCGTCGGCCTTGGTTGCCGCGTCTGAGACGGCCGTCGCCTGATCCCCCGCCTCCGCGGTCTTGCCCGCGCCGGGCGGAATCAGCCACAGGGCGAGGAGAGTGATCATGCCGAGGGCCGCCACCGCGGCTCCCCCTCGTAGAATGTTCCGCCTCGCTCTGGCGGTCATGGTGTCCTCCCGGGCCTCGCGCTTTCGTTCACCTGTCGTAACGAACCTGACACGATGGTGTTAACGGCCCGGAGAGGAAAAGGTTCTCCTTCACCTTCGAACGTTCGAGCGCGGGCGCGCCCGGTGCCGCACGAGTCAACCGGTGGCGACGGGATCGACCAGGCCCTGGCGGATCAGCTCCGCCATCTGGGGGATGTACTCCGTCGCTCGCGGGTAGTGCTCGGCGCGCTGGATGCGCAATGCGTCCAGGTTGGCGAAGAAGTCGGTCCACGGCAGGCCGGCGTTCCGCGGCAGGCCGCGCTCGACGTTGCGTTGTCGTTTCTCGTCGGCGCCCATCTTGCCGCGCACACTCTGGGTGTGGTCGTGGACGGTGAACAGGGCGCGGATGACCCGTGGGTGGTTGTACGCGCTGTCGGCGGCGAATACCTCCCCGGTGATCGGGTCGACACCCTGGGCGAGGGTCCTGACGATGGTCCGTGCTTCGGTGAGCTCCATGTTGCACTCCTTCTTCTCCGGGACGCCGGCACCCGCGACGCATGGCATCCGCCGGCTTCCGGGCGTGTGCAGCGTGGACGGACCATCTGCATGAGATGGTGTAAACAAGGTATATGTTGGCTGCCGCATCGTCAAGGCCCAGTGCTCGGGACCGATCCGGGCCCGAGGGAGGCTACCGCCTTCGTCCGTACCGACGGGGGCACCACGGGACGAATGAGCTCGTCCGCTCGATGTACTCGCGGTACCCAGGGCGGGTCTCCTCGAGCTTCCTCTCGAGCAAGGGCACGCCGGAGACCCGGAGCAGGAGGAGCGTCATCACGACCGGCGCGTAGATCACCCAGAGCGCTCCCGGCGTGGCCAGCGCGACCAGGGCCAGGCCCCACCACACCGTTGCGTCACCGAAGTAGTTGGGGTGGCGGGTCAAGCGCCAGAGGCCGCGGTCCATGACCTTGCCCCGGTTCGCCGGATCGGCCTTGAACCGCCTGAGCTGCTCGTCGCCGACGGCCTCGAAGAGCAGACCGACGGCGAAGACCGCCGTTCCGAGTACGTCGAGCGCGCCCAGGTGCTTCGGCGTCGGTGCGCGCTGCGCCTGCCAGATCGGGACCGACAGTGCCCACAGCAGCACGGCCTGCGGCATGAACACCGAGAACAGGCTCAGCCAGGTGAAGCGCCGCCCCCGGCGCGTTCGCATGGCCCGGTACCGGTAGTCCTCCGGCTTGCCGAAGTTGCGGATCGCCAGATGAAGTGAGAGACGGAGCCCCCAGACCGTGACCAGCGACACGATCAGCAGCTTCCTCGCGGGGAAGCCGTCGGTCGTCCCATAGTAGGTCCACGCCGCGACGACGAAGCCGAGTCCCCAGAACGCGTCGATGATCCCGACGTTGCGGACGATGACGCTCGCCACCCAGACGGCGGTCATCAGCGCCGCCACCATGGCCCCGGTCAGCAAGAGCGAGCCCATCGGATCAGCTCCGATCCCCTTCGCAAGCCGTTCCCCCCAGGATGCGTCCTCCGTGGACGCCAGTGGCTCCGGGCGAATCTCGTCAGGACAGGGGGCTGCGGCCGTGGGACAGGGATGAGGGTACCATTATCGGACGGGTGCTACCATGAGGACATCGTGAAGGCGCTCAGGCTGCTCGCGCTCTTCGGCCTCACCCTGGCCACCTTCCTGGCGCTCGATGCGCTGTGGCTCGGCGTCATCGCCCGGAAGCTCTACAGCAGCCAGATCGGCCACCTGCTGGCGCCAAACGTGCGCTGGGGCGCCGCCGTGATCTTCTACCTGCTCTACATCACGGGGCTGCTCGCCTTCGTCGTGCTGCCGCGGTCCGGCTCCCCGCTCCTGCACGTGGCCCTCCTCGGAGCGTTGTTCGGTCTGATCGCCTACGCGACCTACGACCTCACGAACCTCGCAACGCTCTCGGGCTGGCCGGTGACCGTGACCCTGGCGGATCTCGCGTGGGGCGCGGTCGTGACCGGCCTCACCGCCGCCGCAAGCTGGAGCTATCTGCGCTTGCTGCAGCCCTGAGGCGGGGTCGCGGATCCGGATCCGGAGGTGCGACCTGCGGCTGGCGAGACCCCTGGCATTGAGGACTTTGCTTTTCTCCCGGCTGGGTGCGGATCGACCGCCTCGACGCCGTCGTCTCCGATGCCAACCCAACAATGCAACAATGAGGTAGGTGGCATCCTCAGGCGATTGGACCGATGTGACGGGCCTCGGCAGGGACCCCTGGTGGTCCCTGTGGAAGAGGAGGGCTCTCACCATACCGCTCTATTTCGTCCTGTGCGGCGTGACGCTTGTCTTGTGCCCCGTCCTGTTTCCACTTGCCGCGGTCTTCGACGCCTTCCGCTCATCGAAGTGGGCGTTCGTGCGCACGCTGGCCTTCCTGGTCCTTTACCTCGTCTGTGAGGTGCTGGGCATCCTGGTCAGCTTCGTGCTCTGGCTCGTGGGAGGACCGTACATTTCCAGGGATGTGGAGAAGTACCTCGAGAAGAACTTCGACCTTCAGTGCTGGTGGGCACGCATCCTGGGCGGAGGCGCATTCAAGCTCTTTTCCATCACGCTGGAGGTGGAAGGGCTCCCGGACCTTCGCGCTCGACCGATTCTGCTGTTCGTCCGTCACGCGAGCACGGCCGACAGCGTGCTGCCGGCACTGCTCATCGGCGGGCCGCAACGAATCATGCTGCGGTACGTCCTCAAGCGCGAGCTCCTCATGGACCCGTGTCTCGACATCGTCGGGAACCGCCTTCCCAACACCTTCGTCCGGCGGGGATCCGGGGAAGATCCCAAGGAGATCGAGGCGATCGCCAGGCTCATGGTGGGTCTCTCCCCAGGACGAGGCGTCGTCACGTTTCCCGAGGGAACACGTTTCAGCCAAGCCAAACGGGAACGAATCCTGAAGCGGCTGGAAGCGTCCGGCGACGAGGAGGCGCTGCGCCGGGCCCGGGCGATGGCGCACGTGCTGCCACCCCGCCTCGGGGGCTCCCTGGCCCTGCTCGAACGGAATGAGAACGCCGATGCTGTCTTCTGTGCGCACACCGGCCTGGAATCCACGATGTCCATCGGTCAGCTTTGGAGGGGTGGGCTGGTGGGTCGCAGGGTCCGGATCCGAGTCTGGGTGGTGCCCTTCGAAGAGATTCCCACAGGGCGTGAAGCCCTTTCCCGCTGGCTGTGGGACGAGTGGTCGAAGGTCGATTCGTTTCTGGAAGAGAACAGGGCCGGTGCAGAGGCGGCCTGGGAAGGTTGAACATGTCCTGGGAGCAGCCGCGCTCCACCGTCGAAGGCCGGCGTCCGGATCTCGATCTCAGGTACGGGAGACGACCACGGAACTGCGGAGCTGGTACCGATGTCAGCCCGCGACCTTGCCGAGCTCCGCCACCAGGTCGGCGGCCGCACCCCGGGCCCAGCGGGCGATGGGCTCGAACCGCTCTGCCGGCGGATTGCCGACGAGGTCCTCGACCTCCCGGCGCTCACTGAGCCGCGCCTGCATGGCGCCGGTCTCGGCTGGGGGGCTTATCCGGATCGGGCTTGTGTCCGGCGGCGAGCCGCTCCCGGCTGATGATGTCGACCACCGCCGGGCGGACGATGAGTGTTCCAGGCCCCGTCGTGTCGACGAGGTCGAGCGCGCTGCAGCGCCCCAGCTCGTCGTGCAGAACCTCGTCGAAGGCCTTCCGCGTCATCTTGACGTCCTTGCGCTTCGGCGTTCCGATGTGTTCGGTCCGCTTGGAGATCATGGAGCCGGGGATGCTCACGCTCCGTTTGATGACTCTTTCGCGGAACTCCAGCTCCACCGGCTCTGCGACGATCTTGGTGTAGCGCGCCAGGTCGGCGCCCGGTCGCTCCAGCGTCGTCTCGAAGGTCCCCGACCGGGGGGCCAGTGCGTCGAGCCCCTCGGGATCGGAGGCGGCGCCGACGCCGAGGGCGAGACCCAGACCGGCGAGAACGATTGGGATCACGAGCCATGGTCTGCACTGCTTCATGTATCACACCTCTTTGCGAATCATCTCCAAACTGGGTGAGAGTACGCGAGACCGTTCAAAGTGTTTTGCCGAACCGTGGAGCGGAGAAGGGGACCGGTCATGCGGCCGGCAGACCCGACGGGTCTTTCGGAACACGTGGTGGGTCGGGCGTCGAGGATCTCCGAGGCAACCTTCCACGAGTCGGGAACGTCACCTCCGGGCGAACCCACGGCGGTCGAGATGAGACAGCGCTTCGTGGTGATGGCTCCCGCAATTGGGGGTCGTCGTAGCCGCTGCCGTCGGCTGCCGCCTCTGCGCCGCCCACCTCCCTATTGCTCCGCCGAGACCGGTACTGAGCAGAGGTTCCGGTTCCGTCGTCGCGCTCCGCAGTGGCGAACCCGAGTCAAGGGGATACCCGTGATGATCCCTGGGAGTACGGTACTATCGGACCACAGTGGAGCCTCGAGCAGCAGACTTGGTCGGTCGGGTGGTCGGGCACATCCGGATTCTCGAGGTGCTCGGCCGCGGCGGGATGGGTACGGTCTACCTCGGTGAGGACGAGGCCCTGCGCCGCAAGGTCGCGGTGAAGGCGATCCGCGGGGAGTACCGCCTGCACAAAGAGGCCAAGGCCCGCTTCCTGCGCGAGGCGCGCATCCTCTCCAACATGAACCACCGCAACATCTGCGTGGTGCACGATCTCGTCGAGACCGAGGATTGCGACCTGCTGGTGCTCGAGCTGGTGCCCGGCACCAGCCTGCGCAAGGCCATGGCGACGCCCCTCTCCCAGCGCCAGAAGCTGGCCATCGCGCGGCAGCTGCTGGAGGTCCTGGTGGCGGTGCACCGCAACGGTGTCATCCACCGTGACCTCAAGCCCGAGAACATCATGGTCAAGCCCGACGGCGACATCACGGTCCTGGACTTCGGGCTCGCCCGATCGGTGGAGGAGGACGTCGCCATGTTCGGGGAGGCGCCGGAGCTCGCCGTCACCGACCGCGCGTCCCCCTCCTCGAGTGTGGACGATGTGATGCCCTCGGGAAGCCCCCTGTCGACCCTCGTGCGGACGAACGAGGGGACGCTGGTCGGAACGGCGGGGTACATGAGCCCGGAGCAGGCACGAGCCGAGCCCGTCACCGCCGCCAGCGACATGTACTCGGCTGGGCTGATCCTGCAGGAGCTGTTCACCGGCTCACCTCCGTTCGACCGGAGCCTCGAGGGGATCGCGCTGTTGATCATGGCCGCCCAGGGCCAGACGCTTCCGGTCACCGGGTTGCCGGCGGACATGACGGCCCTTATCGAGCGCCTCAAGTCGGTGGCACCGGGAGCGCGCCCATCGTCTGTGGATGCCCTGGCCCAGCTGCGCCGTATCATCGACCGGCCGAGGCGCCGGCGCAGACGGGCGGTGGTCGCGGCGGTCTGGGCGGCGCTCGCCGTTCTGGCCGGCGGGATGACGGTCCAGTGGGCGCGGGCGTCCCGGGAAGCCCAGCGCGCCAACCGCGAGGCCGTCGCAGCACGCCACGTCTCGGACTTCCTGGTGAACCTCTTCGAAGAGTCGAACCCCGAGCAGGCCCGAGGGACCTCGTTGAGCGCCGAGGAGATCCTGCACCGGGGCGCTCGGCGCATCGCCGACGAGCTCGAGGAGCAGCCCCTGACCCGGGTTAGGCTGCTGATGACCATCGCCCGGGCTATTGTTTTGGATCCCTCCATGTTGATCCTCGATGAGGCAACCAGCTCGGTGGATACCAGAACGGAAGTGCTCATTCAGGAAGCCATGGATACCTTGATGAAGGGACGTACTTCCTTTATCATCGCTCACCGGCTGTCCACTATTCGTGACGCGGATTGGATCCTGGTCATGAATGAGGGAGACATTGTCGAGCAGGGGAAACACGAGCAGCTGCTGAAAGCAGGAGGTTTCTACGCGGACCTCTATTACAGTCAGTTCGATGTGGTGGAAGCGCCCGTTTTGGGTGGAAATTGACCGAATCACAAAGATCCGCCTCCAATTTAACGGAGGCGGATCTTTTTCTTAAAAGGAATCTAACCCGTTTCAAAGCTTAAGGAATTTTCTACCTGGGTGGATATTTGCTGGATTTTTGGACATACATGGCGTGATCGGCTAGATTGACAGTCTGCTCTAAAGAACTTCCCTGATCAGCAACTGCATCACCATAAGACAGCGAATTCGGCCGATAAAGGCCGTCATCATTATTGCTGGCAGTATGGGCAGCGATTCTGCTCTCGATCCGCTCGAGGACAGACGGATCCTCATTCAGGTCGACTGCAGGCAGGATGATCACAAATTCATCCACCCCAGTTCTGGCAACAACGTCTTCGCTCCTGAACGTGCCGCCCCAGGGATGTTTGGAAAAAGCGGGAAGTTTGGATCCCTACCAGGGAAAAGGATGCCGCAAGAACGACCGACGTTAAATCGATGATCAGCATCAATGGTTCACTGAGGTGGACGGCAACCAGCATCTTTGCCGAGAACTGGGTTCCCAGCTCACGGAATCTCAACGCTTTGGAGGTGATCGGGCAGTAGAAATCCATAAATCCCGTAGAGCAGTATTCTGCGGTTGCTGTTCATCAAAATGTATTAATGGTCCTAGAGGGGAGCCGCTTTCGATTAGAGTCTTGAATGTTTTCCAGAGAACTACCGTTTCTTTATCGCTGAGAAATCAATCATTATCCGATGGAACAAGAGTAAATCATATTTACGTAAATGTTTTTCAAAATTCCTCACAAATTTGAAAAACCAGCCTGGTGGAAGGTCGTACATACTTATTTTTCGGTTGCAGGAAGAATTATTCAGGTGTTGAATACGCTCTTTCCAATGCCGGGCCAGATTCTGAGCATTCCCAGCAGGCCACGCAGAGCGATCCAGATTCCCGTTACGACCCAGATACCAGTCAGAGACCCGGAGTGGCTGTGCTCCACCAGCCATAATCCGGCGACGCCGATCAGGGAAGCAGTTGTCACGGCGTTGCGCAGAAAGCGGTAGTCCCCGGTCCCAAGATGAACGCCGTCGGTCAGGAAAGCGACAGAGTTCAAGGGCAGACTGACCGCAAAAACGATCCAGGCTGGCAGGAAGACGGAAACTGCGCTTGCAGGCACCAGGAAGCGCAGAACGGCGGGTTTTCCCGCGATCATCAGCAGGCTCAGCAGGAACCCTGTCGAGGTACTCCAGGCAAGGGCAGTGCGAACCACGTCCTTGGCTCTACCAATCGATCCCTGGCCGATGAAGAAACCCACCAGGCTTTGCACTGAGGAGGAGATTGCATCCAGCGCCAGGGCAGTGAAAACCCACATCTGCCGCAGGACCTGGTGGGCTGCCCCCGAGTCCGGTCCCAAGTGGTTGGCTGCCCTGGTGGTGTAAATTAAAAACAGATTTAACATGGCGGTCCGGATGAACATGTCCCCGCCAATTTGCAAAATTTGCAGGCTTTGCTGCAAACGGAGGGCGGTGGTGATGGGAATCTTCCTGGAGATTAACAGCAGCCCGGCGATTGCTCCCACCCATTGGCTGATCGAACTGGCGAGAGCGGATCCCTGCACACCCAGGGCGGGAATTGGTCCCTGTCCGAAGACCAGCAGCCAGTCCAGCAGGATGTTCAACGCGTTCATCCCCAGAGCGATCCACATCGGAGTGCGCATATCCTGGATCCCCCGCAGCGCTCCCAATACAGCCAGGGAAAGCAGTACGGCTGGTGCGCCGTACAGCCGCAGCCGGATGTAGCTGGCGGCAGTCTCCTGCACTGTCCCCGACGCGCCTAACAGGTCAGCCACCCAGGACGCCGTGGGAGTGATCAGGGCGAATATCAGCACCCCAGCCAGTAGAGACAGCAGCAGTACGGTGCTTAAGATTTCTGAGGTTTGCTCCTGGCTTCCCCGGCCGAACCGCTGTGCTATTTCAGTCTGTGCTCCCACTCCCAGGAAATTGAAAAGCCAGAACAGGCTGGATAGGGCAGTCGTGCCGACCCCCAGGGCAGCCAGTGGTACCACGCCCAGCGAGGAAATGAAAGCTGTATCGATCAAGGCCGTGATCGGCTCGGCGGTGAGTGACAGCAGAACCGGGAACGAGAGTTGGATCAGGGTTCGGTGGGGTCTTTCGATAAAAGGGTGGGTGGGTCTTTGCATAGTCTGTCTGTGCCAGGTTGGTATCCGGTGTATGTCCCCCCTATTCTACCTTGTAGTGATAGAAAACAGCCAAATTCCATTCGGGAGAGGATGCTCCCTGTTTTGGAGAATGATCTCCGGCTGTGGTTGGGTCGTTCCCGGAAGGGTCTTTAGGGATTAGAAAAGATAATCCTTGATAAGGATGACAGATCTCTGGATCCTATTATCATTTAAACTGCCGTTTCTTATACTGATGTCCAACCAGATCGAGAAGGAAGGGGAACGATGTCTAGAATTTACTGCCAAGCTGCCGGGGTGTTGGTGGTCTGTATGCTTACAGCGGGATGCGCTGCGGTTAACACCTCCCCGGCTGCGCCATCTCCCGACATTTCTGAACAGGCTGGAGATCAGCACTCTGCGGGGCAGGGGATTCTGCCTGAAATTGATGGGTCTATTCAAGCTCAGGAATGGAAAGATGCAGACATCTGGAACCTGGAAGGCGGAGGCCAGCTGTACTTATTAACAGCCGGTGATCATCTGTTTCTGGCGCTTCGTGCTCTGCCGCCGGGAATGATTGTAGGGAATGTGTTTCTGTCTGTTGGTAATGAGGTCAAAGTCTTTCACAGCTCAGCAGCGCTGGGAACCGTGATTTTCCAGCAGGACGATGATAACTGGCAGAAAATCAAGGATTTCGAATGGTGTTGCCGTTCCAGGGTCGATGATCCGTCTTCCCGGGAGGCTCGAAAGGCTTTTTATGACCGGGAAGGCTGGTTGGGTGCGAACTCCTTTCTGGGAGCTGAAAACGAGCTGGAGTATAAGATTCGTCTGGAAGGTTCGGAATCCGCTCTCGCCTTGAATTATCTCTGGGCAGATGGATCAGCAGCCAAGCAGGTCTGGCCGGCCGGACTTTCCGATGGGGTTTCCTGGCCATCAGAAGGCGGGTTTCCAGACCTGATGGAGTTCTCTCCGGAATATTGGCATCCGCTTAAGGCAGCCGGCAGTGAAATACCGCCGTCCTGAATTGCTTTCTTGAGGTATAGTAAGGATCAGGAAGTCCCTGCTCCTGATACCGAGGTGATTTTATCCTATGAAAGATAGAAGCCCACTGTCGTTACTGATCCGCGGATTTGTACTGGTAGCACTGATCGACCTGGCAGTCATTGCCATCGTCGCCATGCTGGGTTGGTGGTCGGGATGGATCTACCTGGAAGATTTCCAGCGGGCGATCAACCTGGCCGGCATCCTGGTGATAGCTGGTGGATTTGTGGGGCTGCTTGTGAAATTGCGCCAGAACCACCTTCCGGCGAATGGGAGTGATTACAGAGAGCCGGCAGGAGCAACCGCAGGACAGAATAAATCAATCAGCTGCCTGTCCTCGATTTGGCAGGTACCAGTACTGCATATTTGCTATGGAAATACAAGCAAATTGAAATACTATGGTATTGACAATACTGTGTTATACATTGTATAATGCAACACATGATGATGGAAGAAGCATTGCTTGAACAGTATCAAAAGCTGACCCAGGAACTCCGGCGGGGTATCCTGGTCCTGGCCGC
The DNA here is from genome assembly GCA_037384185.1 of Anaerolineales bacterium. Classification (GTDB taxonomy): domain Bacteria; phylum Chloroflexota; class Anaerolineae; order Anaerolineales; family UBA11858; genus B10-G9. The sequence continues at coordinate 10,144 of JARROG010000175.1, forward strand.
ACTCAGCCAACTGAAGGAGGAAAAATACGGGTATGCTTTGATCAGCAGCCTGGCTGAGAAAGGACTGGACATTGAACAGGGAACCCTCTACCCGCTGCTGCGCAGGCTGGAGGAACAGGGTCTGCTGGAAAGTGAGTGGAATGTAGACGGCTCACGGCCCAGGCGCTACTACCAGCTCAGCGAGGACGGGAAAACCATCCTCGAGGATTTGACTGCGGACTGGCGCCAGCTCACAGAAGTCATGGAAATATTGCTGGCTGGTTGAGCCAGCGGAGGATATAAAAATGAGTTTAATAGATCGTTATCTTCATGAAGTCGGGCGCTATCTGCCCCGCACCAAGAGAGGGGACATCCAGACCGAACTGAGGTCCTCGATAAGTGATACTTTGGAGGACCGTTACGGATCAGAGCCTACAGAAGCCCAGGTTGAAGAACTGCTTCAGGAACTGGGACGCCCCAGGCAGGTAGCTGCCTCCTATCATCCTGAAAGTCAATACCTGGTCGGGCCAGTGCTGTACCCCTTGTTCCAGATGATTTCCTGGATCGTGGTAGTGGCCGTACTGGGCGCTCAGATGCTTGCCTGGGCAATAGGAATATTTGTGGCTGGGGAAAGTTTTTCTATCCTGGAGATCATCACTTCCCTGGTGAACAGCGTACCAACCTCCCTGGGCTGGTTGTTGATCACTTTTATGATCCTGCAGTACTTCGATGCAAAACCAAAGTTCGAGGAAGAACCCTGGGATCCGTCCAGCCTGCCGGAAATCAATCCTGATGAGGATCTTAAGCGCGGGGAAATGATTGTCGGCATGGTTTTTGGTGTCTTGCTGCTTGTGCTGGTGACATTCTTCCCGCAGTGGGTCGGTTTTATCTCTGCACCGCAGGGGAAGTTTTATGCCAATCCTGTTATCCTGGATTACCTGCCCTGGATCCAGATTGGTTTGATCTCTGGGATCCTGCTGAACATCTACATGTTCTGGAGAGGGCGGTTGGATTGGCCAGCAAGGATCCTGAAACTGGTCCTCAGCCTCTACACTATAGCAGTGCTGGCCCTGTTGGTCAGAGGCCATAACCTGTGGCTGGCAGCCCGGTCCTCTTCAAGTCTGATGGATGGTTTGGGCGCTATTGAATCCCTTGATTGGGGGCTGGTTGGCATGCACGCTTTCCGCTGGGGTTTTCTGGTCGCTTTGATAGTCTCTACGATCGAGTTCCTGGTGACTCTTTATAGATTGATCAAAAGTAATCTGGGAAGTGACTTTTCGCCCAAAGCTGTCGTAATGGAAAAGAAATAAATTGGTCGCATCAGGCTTGAAAAGCCTGGTCTGTAAAAGTCTATCGCTGGCTGATTGGAAACGGTTTCCAAACGGAAACCGTTTCCGTTTATAATCCTGCCAGGAGGTGTTTTATATGTGTGATACTCTGATTGCCGCTCCCGAACTGACGTCTGCTGGATTTGCCCTGCTGGCTAAGAATTCAGATCGCCCGCCGAACGAGGCTCAGATCCTGGACTGGATCCCGGAGCGCTCCCATCAACCTGGAGAGCGTCTGGCCTGCACCTACCTGGAAATCCCTCAGGTTTCCCGCACCTGGGCGGTTTTTCTCTCCCGCCCCTTCTGGATGTGGGGAGCAGAAATGGGCGTCAATCAGCACGGTCTGGCGATTGGTAATGAGGCTGTCTTTTCAAAGGTTCCCGCAAATAAGGAGCCCGCACTGCTGGGAATGGACCTGCTTCGGCTGGGTCTGGAACGCGCAGTGTCAGCCCCTGAGGCAGTTGAGGTGATCAGCAGTCTGCTGGAGGAGTACGGTCAGGGAGGCAATTGTGTCCAGCACGGGCATTTGTACTATCACAATAGTTTTTTAATTGCGGATCCCCGGGAAAGCTGGGTGCTGGAAACTATTGGTAGGCATTGGGCTGCCCGCCGTGTTGACCCGCTGTACAGCATCTCTAATCTGCTCTCCATTGGTGGGAATTGGGATCGATCTTCTGTCGGCCTGGAAGATTATCTTGTGGAGCAAGGCCTGGCAAAATCCGTGAAGCAAATCCACCTGGCGAAAAATCTGTCCGATCTGATCTATACTACATTCGCTGACGGTAGGCGCCGCTGTGCCCGTTCTCGCTCCCTGTTGGAAGGAGCCAAAGGGCAGATTTCCCTGGAGACCATGGCTGGGATTCTCCGCGATCATGGAGGAAAGACTGATCCCCTGCCAGGCTTGACCGGCGCGGATATCTGTATGCATGCCAGCCTGGGACCGATTCGCAGCAGCCAAACAACCGGCTCCCTGATCGCTTCTCTGGAAACTGGAAATCCCTTGATACTGGCGACCGGCACTGCTGCACCCTGCACAGGGATTTTCAAACCCATTTGGGTGGACACCCCGCTTGATCTTGGCCCGGAGGCAGTAGATAGCTTTGACCCAGCGACGATGTTCTGGGCTCATGAACGCCTGCACCGGGAAGTGCTTGCCAATTATCCAGAGCGGATAGCGGCTTTCCAGGAAGAGCGTGACATGCTTGAAAATGAGTTCATCCACGGAGCACGTGAGATCAACGGTGCACCCCAGCAGGATCGTGCTGAATATTCCCGGCAATGTTTCAAACGCGCAGGTGAGGCGGAAAACCGCTGGCTTGAACAGGTCCGCCAGCTGCCAACCAAAGCAGCTCTCTTCCACGGATTTGCCTGGAGGGGTTTTAACAAAGCGGTTGGCTCTCGCTGAACACAGTTTGACTTTTCTGGAAAATCCGGCTCGGCGGGTCAGGAATGTTTTTGGAAAACTGCATCAGATAACCGGATTCGGTTCCTAACGCGGCTGAATGGTTATGTTATGATGGAATTATGGCCTTACCAAATTTTTTACAGAAGCTGAAATCCGCGATTGACCACGAATACAAGAGAACCCTTTACAGGAATCTTGTCTTTAAAGGGGGAGGGGTCAGGGGGATTGCTTACATGGGCGCCCTGGAAGTGCTGGATGAATACCGCATCATCGATAATATCGAACGGGTTGCCGGCACATCCGCAGGAGCGATTACTGCGGCTATTCTCTCGCTGCGTCTTTCTATACCAGAGACCCGTGAAGTGTTCAATTCACTGGAGCTGCCAAAAATCCCCCAGAGTGCCTCCAGCCCTGCCCACAAGCTGCTTCCCTGGATGGCTGAACAGCAGAATGCCCACCGCTTCATCACCAGATATGGCTGGTATTCCAGCGAGTATTTCTATGAATGGCTGATTGGCGTCCTGGAAGAGCATTGTGATGGGAATGGACAGGCCACGTTTGCAGATTTCAAAAGAATGGGTTTCCGGGATCTGCACATCGTCGCTGCCAATTTGTCACGCCAGCGAGCTGAAGTCTTTTCGGAATATAATACGCCGGACGTGGCAGTTGCCGATGCCGTCCGAATGTCAATGTCAATCCCGATATATTTTGAAGCGCTGCAATTCGATGGTCATTCCTTTGGAAGTGGAGATTACTACGTTGATGGGGGCTTATTTGATAATTTTCCCATGCATATCTTTGACCAGCCAGATTTGGCGAGCAGGTCCTGGGCTTTCAGGGAAGGGATCAATTGGGAGACTTTGGGTCTATTTCTCTATCCTGAACAATATCACCACCAGGACCAGTCAGAAACACCCGAAAATGTTTGGGAATTTTTAAGTCTGACCCTTCGCAGTCTATACCATTCTTATGAATGGGCAAGCTATGTAGCCAGCTCTGTTGATCAGCACCGCACCATTGAGATCAGCGATTGCGGGATCGATCCAACTGATTTTGAAATCGAGGTAGGCGATGAGAAGTACAATCAGCTTTCTCAATCAGGGGCCAGCGCGGTGCGCCAATTCTTCTCCCCTTAACGGCAGACTGCTGATAGACGGCTGCCAGGTTATTACATCAGGGATCAGCAAGTTTTCTAATTGAGGAGAGATTTGGAACTGCTCGGGAGATGCTGACCTGGAGGGTCCCTATTCGGAGTGTAGCTGGTACCAGTCACCACCCTGGAAATCACCCCAGAATATCTTCCGATCTTCCGCATCTTCGATCTGCTCTCCAAGTCTTTCTGCTTCAGCCCGGGGCCATTGAGCTTGATCAAGCATCCCGGCCAGAGCGTAAGCTCT
>JARROG010000176.1:0-4421 GCA_037384185.1 Anaerolineales bacterium
TCAATTTGATCAGGTTGGGGAGAGAAATTTGCAAAGCCCGTAAACCGCTCTGTCAGCAATGTCCATTACAGGAGATTTGTGAATATTTTCAGCACAGTCCTGGCGAATAAGCATTCAAAAATCACAAACTTACTGGTTATAGCGGTGGGCTGTTTCTGTTTATTCTGGTATTCAGGTTGCGCTGCTCCCCGAAATGACTCCAATACACTTCCCAATACCTCCGCTCCTCCCACACCCACTGAACAAACGACACTGGGAGTTCCAAACAAAGAGACTGAATTCTGTGTCGTGGGGATCGAGGTTGGACAGAATTTACCACTCTACCAGTCACCTTCCAGGGAATCAAATATTCAAGGCAGCATACCCCCCGGTGGAAAGTCTATTCATCCCTTGCTGGGAAGCTCAAATGAAAATAAGGACACCTGGGTTGAAGTTGACTATCACGGCCTGCAAGGATGGGCAGAAAAATCGCACCTGGCAATCCAGCGTGGCAACCTACCTGAAGAGCTGGTTCTTTTGGGGCAAACTGTGAGCGCTTCCTTGCAAGAAGCAGATTATGGATCACTGGAAGAAATTATTCATCCCCAACTCTGTTTGCGTTTCTCACCCTACCAATATCTGAGGGATACTGACCAAGTATTTTGTCCTGAGGAACTGGTGGACGCCCAACACTCCCAGGAACCGTTGGTCTGGGGAAACTATGATGGATCCGGTGAGCCGATCCTGCTGACTTTTCAGGAATACCATAATAAATTTGTTTATGATGAGGATTACTTCCAGCCGGAGGTTGTAGGTTTCGATCAGGAAGTAAGTCAGGGCAATGCCATTAATAACATCTCGGATGTCTATCCGGATAGTATTATGATCGAATATTATTTCCCCGGATTCGATCCCCAGTACGGGGGGATGGACTGGCGCAGTCTGCGCCTGGTCTTTGTCAATCAAGATGGGCGGTGGTTCCTAACTGCTCTGGTGCACGGGGAGTGGACAATCTAACATTCTGGGCGCAAATTCTCGTACCAGATGAACGGATATCAATTATGAGAAAAAGGTTCTATCAGTTTTCGACCTTCGTCATCCTGATCAGCACACTGATCATCGCCGGTTTATACTTGCTCTCCTCTCGCCAGAAAGCACAGGAAAATCCGCAAGTGACCAACCAGGCACCGGCAGTTGAAAGCACGGCTGTCAGCAGCCCGGTGCCTTCCGCTACACCCATACTTCCTCCTCTGGAAAGCGGTCTTGCTGGTGATGTTTCTTATTTTTATGGAGATTGGGAGGGCGCAATCAGCAGTTATGAGGCCACCCTGGCAGCTGCCCAATCTACGGAAGAAGGAAGCGCTGCATTGCTAGGATTGGGGAAGGTCTACTACCAGAAAGGGGATTACCAAAAATCTCTCGACTACCTTCGTCTGTTGGTCGCCAGCTACCCGGACGCCCCTCTGATCCATAAAGCATACTACGCTCTGGCTGAAACATATACAGCCCTCGACAGGAACCTGGAAGCCGCTGATGCTTACAATCTCTATCTTGGAAAGCGCCCCGGCATTCTGGATGCCATTGTCAACCAAAAAAGGGGGGATGCTCTCTCCGACGGGGGAGAATCCCTTAAGGCCATTGAAGCCTATCAAGCTGCTATCGCTGCTGGCAGTGGACCTGACCTAAATACTCTCCAGCTGAAAATTGGGGAGGAATACGCCGCGATTGAAGATTACGACACTGCGATAGTTACCTACAATGATGTCTATCTGAATTCAACAAATGACTATGCCAAAGCCCGGGCGGACTATTTACTTGGAAAAGCCTATCTGGAACTGGGTCAAAACGACCTTGCTGAAGCGGCATTCCGCGACGCGGTGCTTCAATTCCCACTCAGCTATGATTCCTATCTGGCATTGGTTGAGATAGTCAATAATGGTTTTTCCATCAACGATCTCGATCGAGGCCTGGTAGATTATTATGCAGGTCAATATAGCTACGCTGTCGAAGCATTGGACCGCTACCTGGCGGATCCCGAAGCTCAAGATCGTGGTACAGCTCTCTACTTCAAAGGATTTTCCCTGCGGGCTATGGGACAGCACGAACAAGCTCTAGCTGCGTGGGATGAGTTGATCACCCAGTATCCCGATCATGCCTACTACGTGGGAGCCTGGGAATTCAAAGCCTACTCCCTGTGGTTCTACCTGGATCGCTATTCAGAAGCCAGCCAGGTATTGTTGGATTTTGTCAGCCGCAATCCATATCACCCCCGGGCAGCGGAATTCCTGTATGATGCTGGACGGGTTGAAGAATTGACCGGTGATCTGGAAACAGCTTCCGCAATTTGGAAGCGGGTTTTTGACGAATATCCGACCTCCAGCTATGGTCGGATCAGCTTATTTAAAAGCGGAATCTGTCATGTTCGCCTGGAACAATACGACCAGGCAATGAACAGATTCACTACCTACCGGGATGCTTCCGCAGATTTTGAGGAACTCTCTCAGGCTTTGTTCTGGATTGGCAAAATCCAGCAGATCCAGGGTAATCAGGACGCGGCTGTCGCCGCCTGGCAGGAAGCAGCCAACGCCGACCCAACCGGTTACTACAGCGAAAGGGCCCGGGACCTGCTTCAAAATCGCCAGCCATTCACTCCTCCGCTGGAATTTGACTTTGGTTATGATGTCACTGCAGAAAAACAAGCAGCCCAGAATTGGATCAGGAGCAACTTCACCATCCCCGAGGACACCAACCTGAACAGCTTGGGGCTGTTGGCGGAGGACCCCCGGGTTATAAGAGGCACAGAGCTGTGGGAGTTGGGTCAGTATAGCGAAGCTCGAGCGGAGTTTGAGATCCTCCGCAATGAGGTCAGTTTCGATCCCATCAGCAGCTACCGGCTCGCGAATTATCTTTTAGAATTGGGGTTGTATCGTCCAGCTATCTTTGCTGCTCGTGATGTACTCAACGCTGCAGGCCTGGACGATGCTGGGACTATGAACGCCCCGGCTTATTTTAATCACATACGATTTGGAACTTATTATAGCGAGCTCGTCAATCAATCTGCCAGAGAATATGAGCTCCACCCTTTATTGCTCTTCAGTGTCATTCGCCAGGAATCTCTCTTTGAAGGTTTTGTGAGATCGACTGCCGGCGCCAGAGGCTTGATGCAGATCATCCCCAGCACCGGAGCAGAGCGTGCAGAAAAAGAAGGCTGGCCCCCAGATTACAGTGACGAAGATCTTTACAGGCCGATCGTCAGCATTAAATTGGGCACAGCTTATCTAAGCTTCTTAAGAAACTATTTTGAAGGAGATCTTTACGCCGCTCTCGCTGGATATAATGCGGGCCCCGGAAACTCGGCTGCCTGGCTGGATGAAGCCGGCGGCGATCCAGATCTTTTCGTGGAAATCATCCGGTTCCCGGAGACCCAAACATATATCAAAAACATCTCAGAGATTTTCGCGATATACCGCAGGATCTACTCTCGGTCACAATGAACCTCAGCATATCGGGGGCGGAGGATAATCAGGGCCTTGCCTCAAGCACCAGGTCAAAATCGAGGGTTTTCCCATCCCGGATGACTGTGATCACCACGGAATCACCAGGATTCTTGTAAGTCAGCAGATAGCCCATAAAGTCGGCAAAGTCATTCACTTTCTGTTGATCGATGGCAATGATCAAATCTCCACCAGTAGGTAAATCCCCATCCGTATCCGCGCCAACCAGACCTGCTTTTTCTGCGGGACTGTCGGGGGAAACTTCCAGGACATATACACCGGTTGATTGCGTTAAACCGAGCTCCTCCTGCGCGAACAGTGTCAGTTCACTCAGTACCTGGACACCAACGTAAGGGGAGTCGTGATAACCAAACTTGATCAAATCAGGGATGACGTTTTTCGCGGTATCAATCGAGATTGCGAATCCCAGACCCGAGTTGACCGGCTGTCCGGTGATATCAATGTTATTGGTGCTGATTGCGGAATTGATCCCTACCACTTCTCCACTCAAGTTGATCAGCGGTCCCCCGGAGTTGCCAGGATTGATCGCCGCATCCGTCTGGATGATCTCCGCCAACTGGAAGTCGCTATCTTCCCGCGAAAGGGTCCGGCCCAAGGAACTGATCACCCCTGTGGTCACCGTTCGTTCTAGGCCGAACGGATTGCCGATCGCGATAGCGCGCTGACCCACCCGTAGATTCGAAGATTCCCCCAAAGGCGCAAACACGAGCTGGTCAGCAGGAACATCAATCTTTAGCACCGCCAGATCGCTGCCCGGATCGGTGCCCACGATTTCAGCGGGAACGGTGTGTTCGTCAGCCAAGGTCACCAGTAGATCTGGAATTGCTGTTGCCACATGGTTGTTGGTCACGATGTGTCCATCGGCATCAAGAACAAACCCTGAGACAATGCAGTTGCCAAAGTGATCCTGAGCGGTGATGCAAACCA
>JARROG010000177.1:0-4383 GCA_037384185.1 Anaerolineales bacterium
AGACAGCTGGTTCACTCTTCACGAAACTGGCTGAGCTGGGAGGAGAACTGCTGGTCCGTACCATCCCTCCTTACCTGGAAGGAAAAATCACACCGCAACCCCAAGATGACCGCCAGGCAACCTACGCCAGCATGCTCGCTAAGAAAGCCGGTGAGATGGATTTCCAACTTTCAGCTCAAGAACTTGCCCGCAAGGTTAGAGCTTTCTCTCCTTGGCCTGGGACTTTTACCCACTGGCAGGGAACTCGTTTGCTGATCCATAAAGCAAAAGCAAAAAACGTAACTTCCCCGGGGGTGGGCGTGTTTTGTAAATATGACGGCTCTCCAGCAATTGGAACAGGGGATGGAGTGCTGATCCTGAATGAGCTCCAGGTTGCTGGAAAAAGCAGAATGTCTGGTAAAGACTTCTTGAACGGAACTCCAACCTGGGGAATAACCGGGGCGATGAGCTCGGAGGAGTAAAAGGAAATATATGCCAAGGGAAAAAATCCCCTCCGAACACATATCGATCATCTTTTTGCGCCATGGGGAGTCGATCGGCAATGCAGAAAAACGCCACCAGGGTCAAGCAGATTTTCCACTGACTGATCAAGGGATTCAGCAGGTCGAGCAGTTGGCGGCAACCTGGAAAGCCCAGGGCCTGGATTTTACCAGAGCCATTGCCAGTCCGCTGGCCCGTGCCAAACAAACTGCGAAAATACTCTCCAGTGCACTGGAGTTCCAGATCTCGTATGATGAGGACTGGATGGAGCGTGATAACGGAAAATTGGCAGGTTTACTGCATGAAAGAGCACTCAAAGTGCTTCCCCCTCCACCATTCATCCATCTTTATGAACCAATAGCTGATACCGGAGAAAGCCAGTGGGAGCTGTATCTCCGGGCCGGCAGAGCTCTGAACAGCTTGATGTCCAACCCACCAGGCTTATATTTGATCATCTCCCATGGGGGTTTACTGAATATGGTCATGCATGCTCTGGTGGGCATCACTCCTCAGCCAAATTTCCAGGGACCCAACTTCAGATTCTCGAATACTGGCTATACCACAGTGCGATATGAACCTGAGAACGGAAACTGGATGATCCTGGGACACAACGACACTGGACACCTTCACAGATCTTGATACCATGAACGAGCGTATATTGATTTTTGGAGCCGGGGCTATTGGCACCTATCTGGGAGCCTCTCTGGCAAATCAGGGCAATCAAGTCATCTTCTTGGAAAGAAAGAAGGATCTAAACACACTTCAGGAACAGGGCTTGCGGTTGGAAGTCGACGGCCGAAGGATTTCCGCGAACGCTTCCTTCATCAGCGATCTTGAAGATATCCGCAGTCTGAACTTGACCCTTGGTATACTTGCCCTAAAGACCTACCAGCTTGAAACCATACTTCCGGATCTGATCCAATTCAAAAGGATTCTTCCTCCTTTACTGTGCCTTCAGAACGGCGTAGAGAGTGAAATGGTGCTGGCTGGCGCTCTGGGAGAAGATTGTGTGATCCCTGGCACGGTCACCAGCGCGGTTGATCGACTGAAAAAGGGCTCAGTTGTTGTCCGAAAGCTGCGGGGAATGGGGATCGCCGGCCAGCATGAACGAGTTAAGAGCCTGGTGACCATATTTAACCAGGCTGGTCTAAATTGCCGTTACTACCAGCAGGCTGCCGCCATGAAATGGTCAAAGCTGCTCACAAACCTGCTGGGAAATGCCAGCTCGGCCATTCTGGACCTTACACCCGCCGAAATCTACTCCGATCAGGAGCTGTACAAGATCGAGCTGGAACAGGTCCGGGAAGCTTTACGCGTAATGAATGAGCTGGGCATTCAACCCCTCAATCTACCCGGTGTCCCGGTCCAACTCCTGGCCGGAGTGGTCCGATGGCTGCCACCTGCTATTTCCCAGCCTTTACTCTCTAAACAGGTTGGCGGCGGAAGAGGACAAAAGATGCCATCCTTTCATATTGATCTTTACAGCGGAAGAAAGAAAAGTGAAGTTGATCAGCTCAATGGGGCAGTAGTCCGGGCTGGTGAACGGATTGGCTGCTCAACGCCAGTCAATCGCTTCTTGACACGGACATTAATGGGATTAATTACGGGTGAGATCCCTCTGGACAGATACAGTAAAGATCGCTCACGCTTTCTGAAGGATCTTCAAGCCAGCCGAGTCAGCGAATGATGTCATAAACCAGCGGTAGTGGGTCCACGGGTTCATCACTCCATTTGTGTGCTTCAAGAAGCCGAGCTTCAGCGCTCCTGAAACTGTCTTCCGAAGCTGCATGCAAAATGAAAAGTTCATCGCCCTTCTCAACGAAATCCCCCACTTCTCGCAGGATCTCAATACCCACAGTATGATCGATCGGGTCGCCTTTTTTCTCCCTTCCAGCTCCCAGATCTACTGCTGTTTCACCAACCAGTCGGGCGTGGATCTGGCTCAAGTACCCTTGTCGAGGGGAAGCCACGCTTCGGACAACTGCCGCCCGTGGAAATTTCTCCGGATTCTCTACATAACTGACATCCCCACCCTGAGCTCGAACGAGTTCCTTGAAGCGCTCCCAGGCTGTTCCATCCTCAAGGACGCCAAGGGCTTTTTCCCGAGCACTCTCCTCGTCGGCAGAAATTTCCCCTAAGATAAGCATCTGTTCAGCTACAGCCAAACAGTGATTTATAAAGCTCTCAGGACCCCTACCCTGCAGAGTATGAATAGCTTCCTTGACTTCAAGGATGTTGCCAACTGCAACCCCTAGCGGTTGATTCATGTCTGAGATCAGGGCAGTTGCTTCTCGATTGGCAAGGTGAGCTATATCAACCATCAACTTTGCTAAATCACATGCTTCATCCATGGTGTCCATGAAGGCTCCCAGGCCGATCTTTATATCCAGCACGATCGCCTGTGCACCAGCCGCAATCTTCTTGCTCATAATCGAAGATGCAATCAAGGGTATGGATTCAACTGTTCCTGAAACATCCCGCAGCTCATACAGTTTGCCATCCGCAGGTGCTAGTTCAGCAGTTTGTCCAGCCAGCACCAGACCGATCGATTTAAGTTGAGAGAGGAACTCCTCCTGGCTTAAGCTAATCCGGAATCCAGGAATGGATTCCATCTTATCCAAAGTACCTCCCGTAAACCCTAACCCCCGGCCAGACATCTTGCCTACTGGCAGCCCACAAGCCGCTACGATCGGTTCTACTACCAGGGTTGTCTTATCCCCTACACCTCCGCTGGAGTGTTTGTCCACGGCCCGGGGTACGGCTTCCGATAGATCTAGAATTTCACCTGATCTGACCATGGCCATGGTCAGATCGGTGGTTTCCTGAGCGGTCATACCTTTCAGGAGGACTGCCATAGCCCAGGCAGTTACTTGGTAATCTGGGATCGATCCTGATGTGAAGCCCTGAATGAAAAATTCTATTTCTTCCCTGCTGAGCTTATGCCCTTCCCGCTTCTTAATGATGATGTCAACTGCATGCATAACCGCTCCTGATTCTATACTTGAAGATACAGTCGATTATACCGTAATGGTTAAAACTCGAGCGCTACCCTATTCGGTTCTCAAGCAGTCCCAGGCCGGATAACTGCAGGGCGATTATTCACCCAGTAGATGCCCGTCACACCCGCCAGTACAAACAGGCCGCCAGCCACAGTCCAGACAGTGATCGGCTCTTGCAGGATCAACCAGCCCAGCAGGACAGCGATCACCGGGTTAACATAAGCATAAGTGGTCACCAGGCTGGCGGGAAGCAGCTGGAGGGCACTCACAAAGGAAGTAAACGCAATCAACGATCCAAATACAACCAAATAACCCCAGGCCAACCAGGCTTCAGTGGTTGGCGTTGGGAGTGGTTCCCGGGGTGCCAGGGCTATCAGGGCAAACACCAAACCGCCAAATAATTGTTGGTAGCCTGAGCTTACCCCGCGGCTGACACTAACCGGTTTTCTGGACTGAAGAACCAAACCGCATGACCAGCTAAAACTGGCCGCCAGTAAAGCCAAGATGGAAAGTATATCGGCCTGGATCCCCGATGACAGCAGCGGATAGCTGAGAATGACGATCCCCCCAAAACCTATCACTAAGGAGATCACCAGCACCAGGGATGGCATCTTCTTATCCAATATGGCTTCGAACAGGGCAACCCAGATCGGAGTACTGGCAACGATCAACGCGGCTAAACCGGAATCAAGCCTGCGCTCAGCCAGAATGACCAGACCGTTCCCACCGATCCAGAGCAGCAATCCTGACCCTGCCAGGATCAAAAGGTCTCTGCGGTCTGGCAAGATTCTCTTTTTACGCAGACCAGCAATCAAAATCAATAAAGTACCTGCCACCAGTACCCTCAGACCTCCAAACCAGAAAGGCTGGAAACCAGAACCTGGTCTGATGCCCACCCGGATAG
>JARROG010000178.1:0-4369 GCA_037384185.1 Anaerolineales bacterium
TCCTGACAGAGGATCAGATGGGATTCTGGGAAAAAGCCGGCTACCACAATGAGGGGGATGTTTGGAAAGAGCAGCGCAGACGCTGAACAATCAAGGGACGAAGTCCTTTAAAGAGACTTCGTCCCTTTTCTTTATATTATTTCATAGCCGGTACACCGCCGGCTTTCTCAGCTTTCCGGACTGCATTAAGGATGGCTTCCTGATAAGCCTGAGCCGCATAGGCACCCACGATATTGAGGTCCATCTCCACTTCTCCGGATGAGAGCGCGAAACAGGTATCCCCATCCAGCAGAGTAAAAGCCGGGCGGATCGTCCGGGCCAGACCACTGTGCGCCATTTGCGCTACCCGGGTTATTTCTTCCTTACTGAGTTTAACATTGGTCGCTATCACCCCAATCACTGTATTCGAAGCCCCGGTGGCAAAACCCATTACCTTGCGGCCCACAAATGATTTCATTACCTTTAAAGTATCGGCATAACCTTTCAGTCCCCTGGCTCCGGCGATGATCTGGCCGTTATCAGGATCAACCACGTCTCCGAAAGCGTTGACCGCCACAATAGCCCCCACCTTTCCGCCCCCTCCCAGGTTAACGCTGGCAGTGCCGATGCCTGATTTAGTGGACATTTTTGGCGAGAGGACCTTCCCTACCGTCGCCCCGGTGCCTGCTCCATAATTGCCTTCCTGGGGCGGATCCGTCGAGGCATTCAGGCAGGCCTGATAACCCATCTCGGCGTCCGGGCGCACCTTGGAATCGCCAATCGCCAGGTCAAAGAGCACAGCTGCTGGCACGATCGGTACTTTCCCGACCCCGGCATCAAAACCAAGCCCGTTTTCCTCGCAATAGCGCATCACTCCGGCAGCGGCATCCAGACCGAAGGCTGACCCGCCGGTCAGCAGCACTGCGGTGACCTGGTTGACCAGGTGGCCCGTGTGCAGCAGATCGGTTTCCCGGGTTCCAGGAGCACCGCCCCGCTGGTCCACCCCGCCGACCGTGTCTGGGGGACAGAGCACCACCGTGCAGCCGGTCAGTGCTTCCAGATCCTGTGCCTGACCGATCTTGAATCCAGGAACGTCTGTTATGCTGCCCATGCTTACCTCCAATCTAATGATCTGATTCAAACACATGTCTAGAATTTAATTGTATGACCGGAGACCGAAGACCGAAGACCGGGAAAAGAAAAGATAGGTCAATACCTCTCCCGGTCACCAAGTCCCCTTGTCTATCTGTCCTCCGTCCTCGGTCCCCTGTCCGAAGCGGCGCTTCACGCCGCTTCGCTACCATCCACTGGCCGCAAATGTCTTCCGCAGCAGATCTTCCCGCTCCGCCTGGGTCATGGGCCGGGCCCGCGCAAAATCCACGAATTTGATCGTCAGCAGCTCTGTGCTGATGTGTTTTCCATTATAAAAAATATGGCGGTCGATAAAAGCACTGGCTGTATCCGGCGGGATTTCATAGATCTGATCAAAGAACAGGTTTCCCAACCCATGGTGAACAAAACTGTCCGCGCCGATTTCAAAAGCCTGAGGCTGGTGGGCCTGGCTGCCGCTGACAATCACAGCACCTGCGTCCGTCAATGTCCGGGCATCCCTGATCTGGTCCGGCTGGGCCTGATAGGTATAGTATTCAAAATGCTGGAAAGTAGCGATGGGATTGTAGCCCTGTTCCCTGAGCTCGCGGATCTGGCGGGTCATTGTTGGGAAATCACACGCCACTGCGCCCGGATAGCCGGGTGCCGCGGTGGCATACCCACCACCTTTGGCATTACAACCGAGGAAGGCAATCTTGTTGCCATTATGCTCGAACAGAACCGGCTGTTGAGCGTCTGCCCGATCGGCGCCCCCGCCGTAATAAGGCCAACCTCGCTGTTTATAGAGCTCCAGAGTGTAAAGCATGGCTTCTGGCCCATAATCACCAAAATGGTCTCCGGTCAATTCCACCACATCGGTGCCAATGGTATCCATGAGCTTGATATACCGCGGATCGCTGCAGAAGCGCAGCCCTTTCTGAGCGGGATCCGGATATGGACAGCCCTCCATGAACGGCACCTCGTTGCTGATATGCAGAATATCCGCTTCCAGCAGATAATCCAGGATATCCTGGGCAGGATAATTGATCCCTTCGATTTCCATGGTCCAGGCTGTTGCGCGCACCAGGGCGGTTACGCCAGTCAGCACAACGCTGGTCATCAGCTGAGGATCCCTGTTGCCCTGCACTGCTGAAAACAGCTCTGGCTTCTTTCCCAGAGCAGAGATAGGAACGGCCAGGGAATATTTCCCGGGGTCGAAGTCCTTTGACAGGGGAGAAAGGCCATCCACTCGAAGCACTTTCCAATCCGGCTCGAGATCATCGAAAGCTAGGATCGCCAGAGCTGGCCTCCTGGACCAAGCCCGGTCAGTCAGCTCATTGTCTGCCAGCACCTCCACTGCGCCGTTGGCCGGCTCTCCCCACAGAGCAGCCAGCACTTCCCGGGTCTCCCTGGTCATCAGCAGCGGCTGGCTCCCACCCAGGGGTTTCTTCCCTCCCTGCCAGGCGGTTCTCAAACTCTCAGAAGTAATTTCATCCTGGATAGTTGGAAATGGTGCAGCGGCGGTGTAGACCCAGTAGGCCACAGGATTCTCAGGACTGATGGTCAGAATTGTCCCCGCATCTTCGGCTCCCTCAGAAAGCAGCAAATCCTCTTTCTCCCGAAGTGCATCCTGAAGTTTTACAGGCAGTATCGGATCGATCCAGACCAGGTCCGGCTCAACAGTCGCCGTAGGTGGAGATGGAGAAAAATAAGTGGCAGTTGGCCCCAGGTCACCCGCAGCGGGAACGTACGCCGTGCTGGTTTGATATCCAGGCGACCAGGGAAGCGCCTGCCAGCGGAAAGTCAATGTGCCCAGGAACAGAAACAAAAGTACAGCGACAGCAGCGATAATCCAGCGGAAATTGCTTTTCATTCCAATCCACGATTCCTGGGCTGCAGCCCATCGGCGCAGGCAGGAAACTCCCTATCTATAAAATTCTCCAGTTTGCAGCGGGGGACCTAGAAGATACCTCCCCGCTCCGTCATAATCTCTTTGATCTTGCCCAAGAAATCCCGGGCCTGGTTTTCCAGTATCACAACTGCCTCCCGATATTTCCCGGCAGTTTTGGAATCCTCCAAACTGGAAATATTAATCCTGACGTTGTAGGCAGCGCTATTGAGGGCAGCAAAAGACAGGTTCACTGCCGATCCTGCGTCGCTAACCGCGTTGACATTGCCGGAACCTGCCGCAATGAGAGCTAACTCCATCACCCGCAAGGATTTTTCAGCAACACCCAGAGGAACGATCGCAGCTTGCAAGGTCGCATTCTGGATAGCTCCCTTGCGGTCAGGATCCGATTTCGATCTTTTGTAGGCAGCCATCACCTGATCGAAGGCTTCAGCATCCTGATCTACTGCACTGCGCAGCTCAGCTCTCAGGGTTTCGGATTCTTTTAAGACAGCTGCCATGCTTTCTTCCTGATCTTCATAACCTTTCTTCCCGATGGTCAGTCGGGCAACCATACTGACCAATCCTGCAGCCATTGCCCCGGCATAGGCAGCAGCTGAACCGCCGCCGGGTGTAGCCGTGGCAGCAGCCAGCTCATCGCTGAAATCAGGCTGGACCGAACTGCTAACTGCGGAAGCAATCCTGCGTTCCAGGACCTGATCAGGGCGGAATTGATCCAGCTGGGTATACCAGATCGCGGTGCCTTCCAGGGCCTCCTGGGGAATCAATCCCACCAGTTCACTGTTGTGGATTCCTACCCCGTAGCGCGCCGCTTCCCTGCGGATCGTTTCCACCACGCGCGCTAAAGGCGTTTTCCGGAAATTGGTCAGATTCATCGATACCTGGGCCTGACCGTCGACGGTCATACCCAAAGCTTTCACAAAACGCAGACCTCCTGAGGAATGACGGATCGCCCGGGCGATCTGGCGGGCAATCTCCTCATCAGCTGTGGTCAGGTTCACATTGAATGCGATCAGGAATTCCCTGGCTCCTATCACTGTAGCCCCAGCAGAACCAAGCTCCGCTGGACCACAATCAGGGATGCGGGAAGGATCGGTTTTGATCTGATCTTTCAGGCCTTCATACTGGCCATGGCGAATCATTTCCAGACGGACCCGTTCGGGCGATTTGGCCGCCTGTTCGTAAAAATAGACCGGTATCTTTTACTCAGATCCGACCCGCTCCCCAAGGCGGTGAGCGATCTTGTCACATTCCGCCATGCTGATATCAGAGATCGGAACAAAGGGCACAACATCCGTGGCCCCGATGCGGGGATGCCCACCTTTGTGGTTTTCCAGATCGATCAAATCGGCTGCTGTCTTGATCATCTGAAAAGCTGCCTCTTCCACAGCT
>JARROG010000179.1:0-5058 GCA_037384185.1 Anaerolineales bacterium
AAAACCCTTCCTATCTGGCGAAGGTCTGCTGCAGCAGAGGGAAATGGATTGGGACCCTCCTGCAAGCACATCCCGGCAATGATTCCGCCGATCAGAGCCTGAAATGAGGTAATTTCCAGGACAATCTCCCATTCAAGACCACCCAAGGCATTTATCAAGTGAGGGAAGCCATTGCCGATTACAAGAGCCGCAGCCATGATTCCCAGTGCCTGTCCGCGCTTCTTAATAAACCAGGTCGAGGTCAGCTTGAACGCTGGTGGATAAACTGCAGCGATGAAGAAACCAGTTGCAAATCGAAGCGGTATACCTGCTCCTGGTCCGTTAGCAAAGAGTATCAGAAAATTAGCGAGGCCCGCTCCCAACGAACCAATCATAATAATTTTTGCGGAGGGAACAAGATCTGCTAAATTAAACAGACTGGAAAGAACGGCACCAATCACAAAACCCAGCTGAACCGCAATCGTCATCCAAGCCGCAGTGGTAGCATTCAAATCCCAATTGTTTGTCAGCTGGGGAATGACCGCAGTCGCGGAAAACCAGGTAGACATTGCAAATACAAGTACTAGAGCTAAAAGCACCAGGGTCCGCCAGGACTTTCGATGAACTATGGAATCTCGAGACAAATTCATACCGATAAACACTCCTTTGCCCCCTAGGAATAATTCGGACACGATCTATCCAACAAACCTTTAACTCTTCTATCATATCACTATAATTTTGAGAGTCTTATCAGACCGGAACAATCGAGGCATTTATTTGTATCAAGAGGAGAGATTGCTTTTTTTCCTCACCTTTTGACCGCTGTGGTAAAATTTAGTCACGCGCCCGTAGCTCAATGGACAGAGCGTTTGGTTCCGGACCAAAAGGTTGTGGGTTCGACCCCCGCCGGGCGTGCTTTCTTTTTTTCAAACTCCATTGAATTTCCCAAAAAGCTCTTTTTGATAGAACGCTCCCGGTAATCTGAACGCTGCTACTCGGACTGTAAAGATTAACCATAATCCCCCACGCCACGAGTAAAAGCGGGCCGCTAAAGGCAACTGCGACCATCCAAAGTGACTATCCAGTTTTTTATTTTGACCACCCACCGCTAATATCTCAGATTACAATGAATATGCTGCTGTGAACCAATTTTCAAGGTGGAGCATATGTCTCAACTACCCTGGTGGAAGACAACCGCCATCTATCAAATTTACCCCAGGTCTTATAATGATTCCAATAGCGATGGCATCGGAGATATTCCTGGAATCATCGCGAAGCTGGATTATATCCGGGATCTGGGTTTCGAGACCATCTGGGTTTCCCCCTTTTTTGCCAGCCCCCAGGGGGATTGGGGATACGATGTCTCTGGCTACCGCGAGATTGCCCCGGAATATGGGACTCTCTCCGACGCAGAGCAGCTGATCGAAGAGGTTCATCAGCGCGGCATGAAGGTGCTTTTCGACCTTGTCTTGAATCACACATCAGATCAGCATCCCTGGTTTATAGAGTCCAGCGTCAGCAAAAATAACCCAAAGAGCGACTGGTATATCTGGCGCGATGGGAAGGGTCCAGGCAGACCGCCTAATAACTGGAAAGCTCTTCCGGGGGGATCAGGCTGGCATTATCATCCCGCCAGGGATCAATGGTATTACGCCAGCTTCCTGCCCTTCCAACCAGACCTAAACTGGCGCAATCCGGCGGTCAAGCAGGAGATGTTCCGGATTGCTAAGTTCTGGCTTGACAAGGGGGTGGACGGCTTTCGCCTGGACATTTTCCACGTCATCTATAAAGATGCTGAGTTCAGAGATAACCCATTCCACTGGTCCTATCTCCCAAAAGATGACGAAGTCGGGTTCTTCACGGAATGGAAATACACTATCAACCAGCCCGAGACTGTCAGGCTGGCCGAAGAACTCCGCCTGCAACTGGACCAGTTCTCACCTGTTAGGATCATGCTGGGCGAAATCTTTGGTGAAGACAGCCAGATAAAAAAGTACCTTGGGGATGGCCACAACAGGATGCATTTAATGTTCCTGTGGGACTTGATGGATTTTCAGTTTTCAGCAAAATATTTCTGGAAAGTCCTCAATAAATATGAAACCACATACCCTCAACCCTACACACCCGTGCTGGTGCTTGGGAACCACGACTCCAGAAGATGGATCGACCGGATAGGGGGCGATATTCAAAAAGCAAAGCTGCTGGTCCTTCTCCAACTGACAGCCCGCGGAGTACCTGTCGTCTATTACGGGGAGGAAATCGGCCTACCGGAAGGGCAGATCGCAGCCCGGGAATCTCTGGATCCCATTGGACAGCGTTACGCCTGGGCGCCCAATTGGCTCCTCAAGGCTCTCAATCTCTATGTCAATCGTGATAACTGCCGCACACCGATGGTTTGGGACAGCTCAGCGCAAGGCGGCTTCACGCAATCAAACGTTCAACCCTGGCTGCCTCTCAGCGCCCATCCTAAAATAGCAAATGCAGCAGACGAGGATCAGGATCCAGATTCTCTACTAAACTGGTACAAATCATTGCTCCGCCTCAAACGTGAATTTCCTGCGATTAACAACGCTTCACTCAAACTTTACCCACCAGAACTCGCCCGCAAGGGCATTTTAGGATATTCCAGACAGTCCGACGGCTGGAATTTTATCATCTTGATCAATTTCAGCTCTAAACAAGTTGTAATCCCACAAAATACAATTGCTGAACTGCTGACCACGGGGTATGTAGAGACAACTGCTGGGAAAATCACGCTGGGGAAGTATTCCGGTGGAATCTTTACAGTATCATCAATCTAGTAATTTCTAATCCATCTCAGCAGACCGGTTCATCGTCCTCTTACCGAAAATCACCGGCAGCAGCGGCAGCGCCAGCAAGTTGAAAGCGGATAAGATGACGAAAGCCCACCGGAAACCGACAAGAGAAAAATCAGCTAACCCTCCAGCAACAGCAAACCCCACGCCCTGTCCGACATTGGTCACTGCCATGAAAATAGAATACATCGAAGCAGCGATGCGCTGATCCGTATAATTCATCGCCAGTGCAAAGTACACGGACTGATAAGTGCCGTAAGAAAGCCCGAATAACACCACAATCGCCCAGGCAAATTCCGGGCTGGGGATGGCTGCCAATGCCAGGACACTTCCAAAAGAGAACAACAAGGCAATCCGAGTCGCTGACTGCTGTCCAATGCGGTCGACCAATCTGCCTCCCAGCAGTCCTCCCAAAACCACGCCCATCCCCCACACCGTGGTGAAAAACCCCGCTTTCTGAAGTGAGATGCCAAAAGCAGTCTCCAGGAAGGGATTGACGTTTTGATTAGCCCCTGCAATGACCAGGAAGAACAGGAAACCTGCCGCTGCCAGGGCAATAATCGAGCGATTTTTGAAAGCAGCGAAAGCGCTCCAATCAAAGATCCGATCGATCTCTCTTTCTTTTTCCCGGACAGACAACACGCATGGTATCGGTACCTGGGTGAGGGCTCCTCATAACCAGAAGACCGAGGTCCAGGACACTTCCTGGGCCAACCAGCCGACAATAGAGGCAGTGATCACTACCCCAGCTGCTCTACCGCCAACCATAAAACCTTGAATAGTGCCCTGTTCGTCAACCGGTGTTGTATCAAGGGCCAGTCCGTCAGTGCAGGTATCATATAATGCCATGCCCAACTGCAGGATAAAAGCCAGAGCTACAAAACCCCAATAATTTTGGGCTGGATCGATGAAGGGAGCCACCACTAAACACACCACTTGGATCAACAATCCAAGTAAGATATAAGGCTTCCTATGACCTAAACCAAGCAAATTGACTCGGTCACTCAACATACCCAAGAAAATTTTAATTACAAAAGGAATCAGCGCGATAGCACCAAAGACGCCTACATCCCCCATCGTCAAATCTTTGGAAAGAAAATAAAGGGCGTTCAAAGATGTGAAGTAGGCAAAAACTGTTCCTTGGGAAAAATATAAGGAACCAAACATTGCATAACGGGCGGTCTGTTTTTGTTCCATAGATACTCCAATACAAAGTTGACCCAATGCCTAAAGTGTACCTTATCCCTCTTTAATAAACAGCAAGAAATCTCGAACTCATCTACATTGGTATCTGCCTGCAAATATGCAACAAGCCGAGAAAAAACCTCGGCTTGTTCTTTTGTATTCTTAGATCTCAAATACATTTAGTGGTAGAAATCTGGAAGGACGTCCATCAAAATAGCCCGGACCCGGACGCGATAATCATATGCGCCCCTTGATTCGTTATAACCTTTACAAGTAATCAGGGTAAGCCAGGGGTATTCCTCATGACGAATCGCTCCGGGATCATCAAAGTGGATCAAATCGTTGCTCCGAACCTGGAAGACATATTGCTGGCCATAAGCACACAAAGGGGCCTGGTAGACCACTCGGCAGGTAGACATGTGATGTTAAAACGCTGTTCCCGCTGTAAGATGGGAAAGCTGTTCCAGATAGCCAGCCAGTCTGATCCGTAAGCCAGGTAACATCCCACTCATCATTCACAATAGGCACACCTACAATGGTTGACTTGATTCCCAACCTGGGTATCTCAAGCCAGATCGTTCCCAGTTTGCTGTATTGTTTCTCTGGTGATTGATTGGGAACCTCTGTGATCAAATCCGGTGCGTAACCTGTGTCTGGCACAGCAGGCAAAGAACTGCGTGTCCAGTTTGAGCTGGCCTGAGCAACGATCACTTCACCATCATTCGGGTCAATCGTGCCATCATCATTAAGATCGGCATCCAGTGTGGCCTGGTTGAAGGCAGCGTTTCATAGATCTCTGCGTCCAGTGGTGCAGTATTGGAATCGTTGATCCAGACCATCGTCCAGCGCAGCAGCGGCAGCCCGGCGTCATCGAATTCCTTGACACCAAAAGGCGGATCAAAGAGCACAGGCAGATTGACATCCTCGGTATCATCATCTCCAGCACCTTCGTTTGAAGTTGCCGTAGCCGTGTTATCTCGGTGCCTGGCATCCACATCGCTCTGCAGCAAGGTGTACACATTTCCAGTCGCCGTACAGCTGTCCGTCGCTCCCACACTCAAATTCGCGATCGTGCAGC
>JARROG010000180.1:0-4330 GCA_037384185.1 Anaerolineales bacterium
TCAATTTAATGCAAAGAGCAAAGGCATTTATTTATGCTGCTGAAGAAGATTTTGGGATAACAATAGTTGAAGCTCAAGCTGCCGGGCAGGACCTTTTGAATAGCTCTCTTCTATTTGTTTCAATAGTTTGCTAAATCTGCCTAGTTCCTTCTCCAGTTTGTCATGCTCCTTGAGCTTGCCCATATTTTTCCCCACAAAGCGCTTGTTTTTAAGCGCAGTATTTCGGATTGTGGGTTGAATGGCTCCCCAGATATCATCCAAAATTGCCTGGCTGGTGAGAGCGGTTTTCAGCTCATTCCGGTTAATACCGGCAGGTCCCGCCGAAGAGAGAGCAAGATCGCCGCCTTTGATAACCAATAATCGGGATAGATTGCTGGGCAGACCGGTTTCCGCATCCCGCCAGTAATCCTCAAGTTTCCGGTTGCTGCCAGGCGAAAAGGAAATGGGGTCTTCTCGCAAGCCGACGACCTCAACGGTGCCTTCAAGAAGGGAATCCCGGATGCTCCATTTTTTTGAAAGGCGGAAAAGTGATTGCAGTAAAAATTCAACAAGGTAAGTTTTTCCGGATTCATTCAACCCAAAGATCAGGTTCAATCTCCCCAATTCCTGCTGAAACTGCTGCAGAGGTCCTGCTTTCTGGATTTTGATATTCTTGATCGCGATATTCATGTTAGATGCTGGTAAATGATTCTTAGCGCTTGTTCAAGAATCTCGGTCTTGTCTGGCAGATCGAACTGGGTTGCCCACTGCAAATCATCCAGCCAATTTTTGAATTTTGCTGTTATTTCAGCTCTATCCGGGTCCTGGTTATGGACCAGTTCTCTCAGATCGGGACCGAGCTCATCGTAAAGCTGATATGGCTTCAGGAGCTCTTTTGTTTTATCGAGGGTTGCCTGGCGGTCAGAATAGGCACAGCCTTTGATCTTGACACGAACCTTAACGAACTTTTCCCAGCCGTCTGGAATGGACCAGGTTTTTATGCGTTCTTCAAGATCTCTCTCTAGGATTTCGAGGTCATTCTTTACGGGCAGCATAATAATTTGTTCATCAAAATATAGAAGATGGGATTCAACCAGATGGGAAGCGACTTCACCCCGGGTTGTGTCCAGAACCAGGAATCTTCGGGTCCCGGTTTCGGTGATGTTTAGTGGGCAGGGAGATCCCGGGTAATATACAGTGTCGCTGTTTTGGGGTAAGTGGATATGCCCTAGAAAAACGATTTCGGGCTGGTAGCGGCTCAAGTCGGCTTTTGTAAGCGGCATGTACGAACCGGGTTCATAAGGATCGCTCGAATTCAAAGCAGATGACCAGTCTCCATGGCCAACTAGAATCCAGCGTTTGCCAGCTAGTTGATCTGCAAAGGGCGCGATTGCTTCACCCATAGTGCTGTTCTCTTGATAAGGCAAGAAAAGTACCAGGCGCGAATCGTTGAGGGGCCGGATCGTCGGCTCTGAATATACCTGAAGACCATCTCCAGCTACTGAAGCCTGGGTAAACCCCAGGTCGTGATTGCCAGGTATGATGACAGTAGTCAAGTCATCTGGCCGATTGGCTTGGTATAGCTCTTCGAATTCTGCGTAATTCGCCAGGGACTTGTCAAAAAGGTCGCCAGCAATGGTCAGCAGCTGGATTTCATGTTCGCCGCATTGTTCCAGAATATTTTTGAAAGCCTGAAATCGTTCAGGGTTTTTCGCCCTTGTTGTTAGATGATTATCAGCAGTAATGGCAATTTTCAAAGTGGTCTCCTGAGGCAGTCAACGTATATATTGTAAAGCATTCAGGAAGCCGGTTCTGGAACTCCCCCGAAGGGGGATGGGGAATTTGCCTTAAATACCAGACGGGTATTCAGGCAAGTGCTGTTGTGGCTACAAGACTGGTTACTGGATTGGCTGCCTTGGTTTGGATATCCGGCGCATTATTAGACTAAGTAGTAAGGCAACCAGCACAATTGCAAGATAAGGTAACAGGATGGAAATGATCGTTCCCAGGATGGATGCTATTAGCTCTCCGGTCGATACAACCGGATTTCCTATCCCTCCGGTGGAGGCGGCTGATACTCCCCGAACTGCAACGCTGGATCCCTGGATCAATCCAGCAACCCCGCCACCGGCAATAATCGCCAGTGTCCAGCGGATAAATGGACTGACATCGCTAACCATCGATGCAGTCGCAATCGTGCCTGCTACTACAGCAGCTGGTGTGGCGATTGTATCCAGCATATTATCCAGCCAAGGAATATAGTATGCAGCAATCTCAAGGACCATGGCTATGCCGAAAGCAACCATTGCGGGCCACGAACCTATCCAGTCAAATCCGGATGCAAAGTTCAAAGCACCCGCCCTGTAGGCTATCCCCATCCCAAGTAATGGCACGAAAATGCGAAATCCGCAGGTAGCACTCAAACCAATTCCAATGAGGACGCCGAGCAGTTCTTCCATAATCATCTCCTGTTTATAGGCCAGCCTGCAGCAGCCGCTATCATTAATACGGCCAAAGGAGCGGCATCATGAGCATGGTCACAGCCCAGACTATCAATGCCAGAGGCAGACCCACCTTGAAATAATCCGAGAAACGATACCCGCCCGGACCCATAACCAGCAGGGTAGCGGCATGTCCTACAGGGCTTAAGAATGAAGCTGAGGCAGATATGGCGATGGTCATCATCAACGGATAAGGTGAGATTCCTGAGACGCCGGAAGCTGTAAGTGCAATGGGTGTCAGTAAGACAGCAACTGCCGGGTTCGGCATGAATTGAGAGCCAATAGCTGCCAGAACGAACAGTCCTGAAGCGAGCAGAAGGGGGTTGCTGTAGCCCATTAAATTGAGCAGGCTATCGCTCATCAATTTCGCTGCACCGGATTGCTGAAGGGCTATTCCTAGCGGGAGCATACCAGCGATCAAGAACACGGCCCTCCAGTCAATTAGCTGATATGCTTCGTCCATGTTCAGGACGCCAGTGAGAACCATAAGCGCCGCGCCGGCCACCGCTGAGATTGCGATGGGCAGCCAGTTAAAGACAACTGGAATGAGTACGGCTGCCATGATGAACAACGCCAGCGGAGCTTTTTCAGATCGCGGACGGGGCAGAATTTCTTCGCTCAGGACCAAGAAATCAGACTCCGTACCGAGTAAACGAAGTTTCCGGCGAGGACCAAACAAAAGCATTGCGTCACCCAGCTTTAGTTTCATGTCCCGCAGATGCGAACGAAAAGCTCGCCCATTACGCCAGATAGCTAGAATGGTCAGCCCGTATTTGGCCCGGAAATCCAGATCCCGGACCTCTTTGCCAGCGAGGGAGGAGTGGGGGGAAAGCACCGCTTCAATCAATCCCGTTTCCTCCGTTTCCAGCTCAGACAGATTGGGGTGTAGTTGGTTTTCGATTATCAGGTTCTGAAGACCGTGGATGGTCTGAAGATCGTCCTGGCTGCCTTTGATGATCAAGATATCTTCCCCTTGCAGCACATGGTCAGGAGAGGGCATCAGTTCAGTTTTTCCCTGGTGGATGATGCCTTGGACAGAGATCCCAAATGCATCCCCCAGGCGACTTTCCGCCAGCGATTGGCCTGTGAGGATAGACTCACTCGGCACTCGAACAACCATTAAATGTTCCTCAAGTTCATAATCGGAGAATGAATCCTTGTGAGTGAAATCCAGTCCCTCGTCTCCTTCCAGAGATTTGAGATCTGATTCATGTCCCTTGACAAGCAGCAAATCATTGGGTTTGAGATTGATTTCTTCTAGGTCCGTAAAGTAAGTGTCAGAACCTCTACGTATAGCCACTACCATCACCCGATAGACATGTCTGAAGGCCGCTTGTCTCAAGGAGATCCCCACGAGGGAAGATTCTGGCTTGATCCTGATCTCAGAAAGCTGGATTTCTCCCGAGTAAATCTTTTCAACTGGGAACTGATCTTGCTCAAGCAGCAGATTGTTCTTTTTATGTAAACCATCCAGCAGGTCCATCTGACCCTGTACCAATAAACGATCGCCAGAACGCAGGATGAAATCTTGGTCCGGAGCACTGATGGTTTGGGCATTGCGAAAAACCGAGACTACATTGAGACCAAGGGCTGCACCCAGGTGGCTTTCTTGAAGTGATTTTCCATCAAGAGAAGATTCGGTTGGAATCTGAATGAATGCCAATCTTTCTTGGAAATCGTAATAGTTTAGAATGGCGTGGGTTTCATTGTGGAGTTCCTTTTTTATATCCCTCTTAGGCAAGAGATGACGACCGAGAAATGCCATATACAAAGAACCGCTAATCAAGATTGCCATGCCCAGCGGTGTAAAGTCGAACATCCGGAAAGCAGTTAAACCCGCATTCTGAAGA
>JARROG010000181.1:0-8627 GCA_037384185.1 Anaerolineales bacterium
TCCAGTCTTCGCTCCCCGGGTGTGCAGGAGCAGTAAGGTCATATCCTTGAATCTTCCTCCCACATTGCCGTCATTCGCGCGAAATTCTTGGATCACTTTTGCATTGAAATCGGTCATGGCTTCCTCCCTGGGTTCCACACGCAGGTTGGGTTGGGTATACATTCCTATTTCTTAGACTGGAATAGTAACGGAAACCTTACCCGCATTCTAATGTTATAGGAAGCGATGACCTCTGACCGTAAGAAAAAGCGGCTCAGCCATTGAGCAAAATGCTCCAGGCTGAACCGTGATCAGGGTTCCGAGTTCTGGACAGGTGTCTGCTTGCTGTCACCCCCACTTGTCCCTGAGGATCTCAGCACGCAGGATGGATTGTTTCAAAGATGTTTTTTCACTGATAAGCGCGGATCAATTGGGTGGTGTTTCTTTTCCCTAATGGTTATTCTGGGCGTCTCTCGTCACTTGCTTTCCAGCAGTTCCTTGAGCTTTGCCTGGGAGGCTGCTTCTACCTGGTCATGGATGCTCTCCCCGTGGGAATCCATGGTTACCACGACTGGAAATTCCTTGACCTTTAAAACCCAGATCGCTTCCGGGACCCCAAAATCCAGTTTATATACTCCAACGATCTCCTTGACCGATTCAGCGATCAAGGTTGCAGCTCCACCAACGGCGTGGAAGTAGGCAGCTGGCAGTTCCTGGCAAGCCTGGAGAGTCTTCGCTCCCATACCGCCCTTGCCGATCACCCCCCTCATCTGGAAATGTTCCATCACTTCTGCCTGGTAAGGTTCTTCCCGGATGCTGGTTGTTGGACCTGCAGCCACAAATTTGTAGTTTCCAGTGTCCAAACCGGAAACCACCGGTCCGCAGTGGTAGATCACACTTTCTTTGAAAATTGGCAGGATGGCTTGATAGGTTTCCAGGTCCTCATCCGTCGGTTGGCGAGTTTTGCGGATGAAGGTGTCGATCATCCATTTATGAACCGTATCCCTGCCGGTGGCCAGGATGCCGGTTAAGGCGATGGTATCGCCGATGTGCAGCTCTTGAATGGCTTTGGGGGAAATTGGGATGGTCAGCTCTTTCATGATCCTTTGTCTACTCCTTTAGATATCTTCCTATGATCAGATCAAGTTTGTCCTTGGCCTTTTCAGGCATAGCCGCCGGGTCTGTGATGAGGGCATTCTCGAGGGCACTGCCGCAATCGCAGCTTCGCTCCAGGGGAAGCGGGTTTTCTGCCAGATAGCTGATCGCCTTCTTCACGCGGTCGGTATTGTCAGTTAGGATTTTCAGGACCATCTCAACTGAGACCGCCTCCTCCTGAGAATGCCATACGTCATAATCAGTTATGTGGGACACAGATGCATAACATAGCTCTGCTTCTCTGGCAAGGAAAGCTTCAGGGGCAGATGTCATCCCGATGATTGACATCCCCCAGGATCGGTAGGTGTTTGACTCGGCCCGGGTCGAAAATCGCGGTCCTTGAATCACCACAATGGCTCCCTGGTTGTGGACCGGGGCACCCAACCCTTCCAGGGCTTGGACCAGGTGGTGAGAAAGATCCGGACAGAAGGGATCGGCTACACCGATGTGGGCTGTGATCCCATTCTCAAAAAAGGTATTCGCTCGATCCTTGGTTAAGTCCATGATCTGGTCCGGCACAACCAGGTCACCAGGTTTGAAATCTTCCCGCAAGGAGCCGCAGGCGTTGACGCTGATCACCCGGGAAGCCCCCAGATCTTTCAGGGCATAGATATTGGCTCGATAATTAACCTGGGCAGGATTGATCGTATGCCCGATGCCATGGCGAGCCAAAAACAGGATTCGCTGACCGCAGATTTCTCCTTCCACTATCGGGCTGCTGGGTTTTCCAAAAGGCGTTTCCGGGTTGTGTTCCTGCACATGCTTCAACCCAGGAATCCGGTACAAGCCCGAACCTCCGATCACTGCAAAAAGCGGGGATTCGCTCATCTTCTGATTCTCCCTTGATCAATCATCCACTGTGTTTCTAGACAGCCTAATATTGTGATTATATGTGAATGGCAAGTAGAGGACAAGAATGAAGTTCAGCCCTTTGGGTGCTCCTGAATATTCCCCACCCGCCAGACGAGGTTAAGTGGTAGTGTAAATTTCATGGTTTTTATGTATACTGGAAATTAATGAATACGCTAACCCGCGGTTTCGAAGAAGTAGCCCATACTGCTGACCTGGAGATCAAAGCCTGGGGCGAGAATCTGAATGATCTATTTATCTCGGCAGTGGAGGGAATGTTCCACTTATCTGGAATAGATGAATATGAAGAGGGAATTTCGGATGTTAACGAAACCATCGCTTTGGAGGCAATGGATTACGAAGGCTTGCTGATCCTTTTTCTTGAAGAACTTCTTTACCGCCTTACTGAAGATTACATGCTCTTCAAAGTTCGGAAACTCAAGGTCAGTGATAACTTCTCATTGAAGGCTAACTTGCGGGGTATTCAAATCAAGTCATATCAGCGAGATATCAAGGCAGTGACCTATCATCGTTTAAATATCCAGGAGACGGATCAAGGATATTTTGTCAATATTGTCTTTGATATCTGACTTCGCAATTTAAAGGTAGTTCAGCATGGTTTCCAGCTCTGATTTAAAGCAAATAGCGCCCTGTGAATGGGAAATTCCCGATTCCTATCGGTCGGATATGCGTGTGCCGGTGCGCTTGTTCGCCTCACCGGAACTCCTTAATGAGGTCACCCGGGACAAATCCTTAGAGCAAGCAGTCAACGCCGCCTGTCTGGTAGGCCTGGTTGGCCCGGTGCTGGTCATGCCTGACATGCACCAGGGTTATGGGTTTCCGATTGGTGGGGTAGCCGCAACCCGCTATCCCCAGGGAGTTGTCTCACCTGGTGGTATCGGCTATGATATCAACTGTGGTGTTCGCCTGCTTGCCAGCCAGATCCCATACCAAGAAGCCCGCAGCCGTCTTGATGATCTGGCTACTGCTTTGAATTCATTCTGCCCCAGCGGTGTAGGGACCGGTGGACATCTAAAGCTCTCTGAAGCACAAGTAAAAGAGATTTGCCGGAAAGGATCCAGCTGGGCAAAATCTGCCGGCTATGCTGCCGAACAGGATCTGCGGCGAACAGAAGACAGAGGTCAACTTCCAGGAGCGGATCCCCGCCATCTCAGCCCGCGCGCATTGAAGCGGGGAAGCGGTCAGGTAGGTTCGCTGGGTTCAGGAAATCACTTCCTGGAGATTGACCTGGTGGAAAAGATATTTGATGACCAGGCGGCCCGGGCCATGGGTTTGGAAAAAGACAGCCTGGCTCTCCAAATCCATTGCGGCTCACGGGGACTTGGTCATCAGGTTTGTTCTGATTATGTTAAGAGCATGCAGTCTGCGGTCATTCGTTATGGGTTGGTGCTGCCGGACCGGGAACTGGTCTGTGCTCCCATGGACTCGCCCGAGGGAGAAGCTTATCTTTC
This sequence comes from Anaerolineales bacterium, assembly GCA_037384185.1. Taxonomy (GTDB): domain Bacteria; phylum Chloroflexota; class Anaerolineae; order Anaerolineales; family UBA11858; genus B10-G9. Next base: position 3,456 of record JARROG010000181.1, read on the forward strand.
TGCGATGGCTTGTGCGGCAAACTATGCTTTCGCCAACCGCCAGGTTCTGAGCTTTCATGCTCGAGAAGCTTTTGAAAGTGTGCTGGCTGGCAAGGTCGCAAATTGGGACCTCAATCTTGTCTATGATGTAGCACATAATATCGGTAAAATCGAAACCCACCGGATCTCTGGTGAAAAAGTCCAGGTCTGCGTCCACCGCAAAGGGGCGACCCGTGCTTTTGGCCCCGGTGCTTCGGAGCTGCCCCCGGAATACCAGTCCATAGGCCAGCCAGTACTGGTCCCCGGGAGCATGGGAACGTCTTCCTGGGTTCTGCGCGGAACTGAGCAGGCGATGCAGCGGTCCTTGGGTTCTTGCTGCCATGGGGCAGGGCGGGTGATGAGCCGTTCCCAGGCGAAAAAGCGGATCTGGGGGGAGGACTTACGCCGGGACCTGGAAGGTCGGGGAATCACGATCAAGGCTGGCTCGCTGGCCGGCCTGGCGGAAGAAGCTCCAGAAGCATATAAGGATGTCGATCAGGTGGTGGAAACAGTCATCCAGGCGGGAATAGCTGCGCCGGTAGCCCGCTTAAAACCGCTCGTTGTCATCAATGGATAGGGCTGTTTTCAGCAGATATCTGCGGTCCTGGCGTTTGAGAGTTCGATCAGATCTTTGGGATCCAGGCGGATGTTCACGCCTCGTTCCCCTCCTGAGATATGGATGGCTTTCTCTTCCAAGGCTGCCTGGTGGATCAATATCTGGAATCCACGGTTTAGCAATGCCAGGGGTGAAATCCCCCCGGTCTGCAGGTGAGTGAGCTCCTCAGCTTCCCTTTGGGTCGCGGGAGAGACCTTTTTCTCACCAACTGCCTGCCAGCAGTTGGGCAGTTTCCTCTCCTCCTAATTTCTGTGGGGGAAGTTCAAAAACCTGATAGTTGATTTTGCGGTTTTCCAGCATCCGGGTTACGTTGTTACTGACCATTGCTTGTTCTCTCCTGCCAGACTATTTCCTTATATTGTAGCAGGGGATCCATGCTCGCATCCCACCTGGAAGTATGATAAATTAGAGATGAGTCCATTTAGACAGGAAAGGCGGCCAGCTATGCGGCAGTATCTGGATCTGATGCAGCATATCCTCGATCATGGCGTGGAGAAGGGGGATCGGACCGGGACCGGAACCCGATCTGTGTTTGGATATCAGATGCGTTTCGATTTGGGGGAGGGTTTTCCTCTCCTGACCACAAAAAAACTGCATTTAAAATCAATTATTTATGAGCTGCTGTGGTTTTTAAAGGGAGATACCAATATCAAGTATTTGAAGAAACATGGCGTGCGCATCTGGGATGAGTGGGCTGATGAGAATGGCGACCTTGGGCCGGTCTATGGTTTCCAATGGCGTTTTTGGCAGGATTCGGAAGGCGGTGTGGTTGATCAAATTTCGCAGGCGATCAATACGATAAAAACCAATCCTGACTCGCGGCGCATTTTGGTCAGTGCCTGGAATGTCGGACAGATCGATAAGATGGCTCTCCCGCCCTGTCATTTGCTGTTCCAGTTCTATGTGGCCCAGGGCCGCCTATCCTGCCAGCTTTACCAGCGTTCCGCTGACGTTTTTCTGGGCGTGCCATTTAATATCGCTTCCTATGCCCTGCTGACGATGATGATAGCCCAGGTTTGCAAACTGGAGCCTGGGGATTTTGTGCATACTTTGGGGGATACACACCTCTACAAGAATCACCTGGAGAAAGCCCGCTTACAGCTGACCCGGGACCCTTACCCGCTGCCGACCATGCGGATCAACCCGGATGTCAAATCCATTTTCGATTTTGCCTATGAGGATTTTCAGTTAGAGAACTACCGGGCCCATCCCCATATCAAGGCCGAGGTTTCCATATGATAATTTCTATCCTCGCTGCCTTGGATGAGAATTCGGGGATTGGTTACCAGAATGATATTCCCTGGCATCTGCCCTCTGACCTGGCCCGTTTTAAAAAGTTGACAATGGGCCATCACCTGATCCTGGGTCGTAAGACCTACCAGTCCATTGGAAAACCGCTGCCTGGGCGAGAGATGATCGTTCTCTCTCGAAACCCGGATTACAAACCTCCGGGGTGCTTGAGAGTTTCCTCACTTCCGGAAGCCCTTGACCTGGCTCGCAATAGAGATGAAAAAGAAGTCTTTGTGGTTGGGGGGAGAGAAATTTTTAGCGAAGCGCTGTCCTCAGCGGACCGTTTTTATCTGACCCGGGTCCATACCATTGCCCAGGCAGATACCTACTTTCCTGATTGGAATTCGGATGAATGGGTGTCAATTTGCTCCCAGGAAGTACCGGCAGATAACCGGAACGCCTTCAGAACGACATTTACCTGCCTGATTCGGAAGGCTTCCTGACCAGCTAAAGAGATCAGCTGCGAATGCCAGCGGTTATTTTCCCGCCAGTAAGTTGATCTTTTCCCAGGGTTTCATATCAGTCTGCAGCGCTAGGATCTCTCTGAGTTCAAAGATCTGATCCCGCAGCCCGGCAGCAGTCTCAAATTCCAGGTTTTCGGCGGCTGCCAGCATTTGTTTTTCCAGTTCCCCGATCATATTCTTCAACTCCGGGGTGGGTATGCCCTCCAGCCCTGATTTGTAATCCGACCCCTGCTCAGCAACTGCGTGCCGTTTGACCCGCTCCGTGATATCCGAGATAGACTTCTTGATGCTCTCTGGTTCGATGCCGTGTTCCTGGTTGTACTGGACCTGTTTTTGACGCCGCCGGTCCGTTTCCTCGAGCGCAGTCTGCATGGCGGGTGTGATCTCATCTGCGTACATGATCACCATGCCGTGGACATGGCGGGCCGCCCGGCCGATGGTTTGGATCAGGGCCGTGTCCGAACGCAAGAATCCGGCCTTATCAGCATCCAGGATAGCGACCAGGGATACCTCCGGTAGATCCAAGCCTTCCCGGAGCAGGTTGATGCCCACAATCACGTCATAGATCCCCAGGCGCAGGTCACGTAGGATCCCAACCCGTTCCAGGGTGTCGATTTCACTGTGCAGGTAATGCACCTTGACTCCGCTTTCCTCCAGGTATTTTGAAAGATCTTCTGCCATGCGTTTGGTCAGTGTTGTTACCAGCACTCGCTCTCCCCGCTCCGTGCGCTGGTAGATCTCGCCCATCAGGTCGTCAATCTGGCCTTCTATGGGGCGGATGACCACTTCAGGATCGACCAGCCCTGTAGGACGGATCACCTGATCGACAACATGATCTACCTTGTTGAGTTCGTAGGGACCGGGTGTCGCTGAGGTGTAAATGGTATAGCCCATTTTTTCCTCGAACTCCTCAAACTTGAGTGGGCGGTTATCCAGCGCGGAAGGCAGACGGAAGCCGTATTCTGCCAGGGTGGCTTTTCGGGAACGGTCCCCGTTATACATCCCGCGGATCTGTGGAACTGTCATATGGGATTCATCCAGGATCAACAAATACTCCTGGGGCAGGTAGTCCATCATTGTCCAGGGTGGAGAATCGGGCGGCCGCTGGTCCAAATGGCGGGAATAATTTTCTATCCCGGAGCAGTAGCCCACTTCCCGGAGCATCTCCAGGTCGTACTTTGTACGCTGCTCGATGCGCTGGGCTTCCAGCAGTTTGCCCATGCGGTTGAAATAGATGACCTGGTCGGTCATCTCGTCCTCGATGTCCTTGATAGCTTGTTTGAGCTTCTCTTCCTCAGTGATGAAGTGTTTGGCTGGATAGATATTCACTTCCTCGATCTGTTCCAGGATCTGCCAGATGGTCAGCTCGTCGAGCTGGTTGGAGAGTGTGATGGTCACCGTGTCGAACCCCGCCTGGTCGAGCTCCTTGGCCACCAGGATGGCGAGGTGCGCCAGGTCAGGTTAATGACAACCTTCCCGTAGGCTTCTGGATTGCCCAGCCCGTAAATGCAGGACACCGATGCCACAATGATGACATCTTTGCGGGACATCAGAGCAGTGGTGGCTGCCAGGCGCAGACGGTCGATTTCCTCGTTAATATCGGTTTCTTTTTCGATGAATAGATCCTGGTGGGGAACATAAGCCTCAGGCTGGTAGTAATCGTAATAACTGACAAAATATTCCACCGCATTTTGGGGGAAAAATGATTTAAATTCCGCATAGAGCTGAGCTGCCAGCGTTTTATTATGGGCGATCACCAGGGCTGGCATCTGCAGCTGCTGGATGACGTTTGCGATCGTATAAGTCTTCCCGGTTCCTGTTGCTCCCAGCAAAACTTGATGCTTCTGGCCCTGTTCGACACCTTTGACCAGCTTTTTGATCGCCTGGGGTTGGTCTCCCATAGGGCGATACGGCGCCTGTAATTGAAAATCCATAATCTTCCTTGTTATCGGATATAAATTGGGTTGCTGTAAATCCATCCTCGCTTCAAACCTTTGTAAGGAATGAAGGCTTCGACGCGATACGTGCCGGGAAAATTGACTGTGAATTCGCAGCTATTAACTTTGCGCCAGGATTGGATCTTATCTCCGTTCCGAATCAGCTGGCAGTCTGCTGGCCGAGGAAGTTCGATCAACAGCCGGGTATCTTCTGCCAGCTTGGTTTGGTCACCCATCTGAACTATTCCCCGGGCGTTTTGAGCGGAGAACCGAAAGCCGTGGGTGGGACTCGGTAGGTCATAGCCGATAAACGCATGGCCTGCCCGCAGAGCTGTATATATTAAACCCCGATCCGGAATGAAATCACCTGTTAAATCTGTTGGCAGCAGCAGATGGGTGTTTACAGACTTGAAATGATATTCATAAGGGAAGAGCTTCTTTCTAATTGGTCCCAAACTGGCATCCATAGCGTGAGCGTCAGAGCCGCCCACAGCTACTACCTGCTTTCCAGTGCGCGTTAAATCATCCCAGAGTTGGAGGGTTTGGGGAATCGGTCCGCGGGCAACCCGTTTGGGATGATAGGCATACCACAGCGCAGCGGGAATGCTTTTCAGCCGGGTCTTGAATTCAGAGAAGCCATTCCAGAGTTCGATCCCTGTATAACCTGTGAGGGACCACTTGTCCCAGGAAAAATCTCCCTGATTGAATTTTGGAGCTGCTGGATCGATAGGGTGGGCGATAAACGACAGGCCTCCCTGCTTATTGATCTCATTAAGCAACGCCTGAGTATCCTCAGCCATCCCGGCTAGCTCTTCCTGTGCCCCAAATACCAGCAGGTGGTTGTTGC
>JARROG010000182.1:0-4286 GCA_037384185.1 Anaerolineales bacterium
CCCGAAATGGTTGAGACCGCCAGGGAGAATGCCAGGCTGGGAGGATATCTAAATGTTGAATTTCGGCTGGGGGAAATCGAAGACCTGCCGGTCGATGATACCAGCGTGGATGTGATCCTTTCAAACTGTGTCATCAACCTGGCGTCTGATAAGTCCGCGGTCTACCGTGAAGCGTTCAGAGTCTTGAAAAAAGGCGGCAGGCTGGCAATTTCGGATATGGTAGCTTCTGGAGAAATACCGCCAGAGATCAGGGGTAACCTCGACCTGCATTCTGCCTGTGTCGCCGGCGCACTGGAGGTGAATGAGCTTCAGCACATTCTGGAAGATGCCGGATTCAAGAATATCCGGATTCAGCCCAAGGATGAATCCCGCGAGTTTATTGCCAAATGGACCCCGGGGATTCCCAGTGAGGATTTTGTGCTCTCCGCCACCATTGAAGCTGTGAAGTAGATTTGGTTTTGGAAGGGTTGGAAAAACGCTTATCAGGCAAGGATGCCTGGAGCGTTTTTTCATTTAACACTTCCCAAGTCCCTACAGGCCGGTTAAGATACAGGCAGAAGCAGGAGGTGCAAGATGCGGACGATTCCCCTGGAGGGCTGGCCTCGCAAGGATCATTATCAGTTTTATCGGGATTTCCAATATCCAATTTTCAATCTCTGCGCAGACGTGGATCTCAGTGCCTTGCTTCCTTTTGTTAAAGAGCGGGGCATTTCCTTTACCGCAGCAATGATGTACCTGATCGCCCGGGTCGCGAACAGCATCCCGGAGTTCCGCCAGCGCGTCCGGGAGGGAGCTCCTGTCGAACATCCGGTGGTCCATCCCTCGGCGACCATTTTGAGCAAAAACGATCTGTTTGCTTTTTGTACGGTGGAGTACGCAGAAGATTTCCCCGAATTCATTCGCAGGGCTGAAGCGGAGATCGCCCAGGTGAAGGAAGAGCCTTCTCTGAAGGAAAAGATCCAAAATGATGCCGCCCTTTATATGACGTCGATCCCCTGGGTATCTTTTACCAGCTTCACCCATCCTCTGAAATTACTGCCGGCCGATTCCGTCCCCCGCTTCGCGTGGGGAAAGTACCAAGAAGTGGATGGATGTGTGAAAATGCCGTTATCTGTCCAGGGCCACCATGCCTTGATGGATGGCCTGCATGCCGGCTTATTTTATCAACGCTTTCAGGCACTGCTGGATCATCCTGATCAATTAAAAGCCCGCTAGGTCTGACAGACATCAAGTATAATATTTGTGACAGACATCAAAGGAGAAAATGATGCGTGAGAAGAGTATTGAGCTGCTTAATAAGGCAGTCGCTGACGAAATGTATGCTGTTAACCAGTACATGTATTTCCATTTTCACTGCGAAGACCAGGGGTATGGAAAACTGGCCGGATTATTCCTGCGCACAGCAATCGAGGAAATGGGCCATGTCGAACTTTGCGGTGAAAGGATCATTTTCCTGGGCGGCGACGTAGAAATGGTGGCTGCCGGAGAGGTTGTAAAGGAACAGGATGTCAAAAAAATGCTGGAGATGGCCCGCAAGATGGAAGAAGAAAGCTTCCAGGCTTATAACCTATGGGCCAATGAGTGCGCCTCCAACAACGATGCCGGCTCCCGCCAGGTCTTCGAAAGTCTGGTTGGCGACGAAGAACGGCATTATGACCAGTACGACGACGAGGTGGTGAAGATCGAGAAATTTGGAGAGTCCTACCTTGCCCTCCAAGCGCTGGACGGAGGCGGGCAAGAAGCATAACGAGAAGGTCTATAACTCAGAAGGGACTCCCTGAAAGGAGTCCCTTTTTTTAACACCCCTTTCGAACCCTGGCTGATTCCGGAGAGAAAGCCTGTTCAGCGCTGACCGAATTCCTGAGGTTCCAACGTCATCAGGTAGGTATAGACCGCCTTAAGTTCAAGGTCCGACATATAGCGGTAGGAAGACCAGGGCATGTACGCTGAGGAGACTGCCCGCCCGTGTTTTTTACCGTCCCGAATGAAATCAATAAATCCATCTTCTCCCCAGGAGGGCAGCCGGCTGCCTGTGCCAGGAGTGAGGTTGCCAGCTGCCGGCCATTCCGGTGGGAGGCCGGGAATTTCGCCTCCGGCCAGATCGGCTCCGTGGCAAACCGGGCAGGATAAGGCCAGGTATTTTCCGTACTCCGGGGTGATATCCGGGTCCGGGACTGATGGTGGGGCTTGGCCATGGGGAATCAGTTCTGCTGGGAGAAATGTGATCTCCCGGGTCAAGTTCATGATCATAAATCCGGTAGGGGATAGCTCGCTGGACCCCGGCTGGTTGTCCACCGCAGGTTTGCTCCGGATATAAGCCAGCAGGCCGCCCAGATCGCTGTCTGATAGAAAATAGAATTCTGTGGAAGGCATGAACAGCAGCGGTTTCCCGGTCGGGTCCACGCCGTGCCGGATGGCGCGCACCAGGTCCAGATCATCCCGCTGCCCCCCAATACCGCCAGTTCCGGTGGTCAGGTTGGGCGTGATCACCTGGCCGATAGCGGGATTTTCCATATAAACCAATCCACCCAGGTCCTCCCCATGGCAGGCTTCACAGCCCCGGTAGCGGAAGATTCGCTGGCCTTCCCGCAGAGCGGCAGGATCTTTTGGGATGCGGGGCATCCGGAGCTGGATGGAATAGGTGCGGTTCAGCCGGTACCAGCCCAGCCCGTAAAGAACCAGGCTGACGAGGGCGACCAGGCCCAGCAAGCCTCCGATGATCGAGAGGGCGATTTTTTGTCCCCGGTTCATGCCTTTCCTCCAGCTGTGTCCAGCAGCAAATTTCCCTCCGGGCTGAGGGACAGCTCCAACTCAGTCAATTTGTCCACAGCTGGTCCCTGCAGCACTCTGCCGTCTTCTGCAAACCTGGAGCCGTGGCAGGGGCAGGAATAACCTCCCTCACTTTCTTCCACCATACATCCCAGATGCGTGCAGATCAGGCTGTAGGCCCGGTAGCCGCTTGGCGTCCGGAGAATGACGGCCGGGATGTCCAACCTGAGCAGCTTGCCGCATTCTGGGAAGGCATCCTCAGGTCCGAGATCAAAATGGGTTTGTTTCCCTGTTCCTGGAGAATGGCTGAAATAGCGCACCAAGCCAGCCAGTCCCAGACCGCCTGCCAGAAAGAAGGCTGCCCGGGTGCACAGCCGCAAGAAATTCCCCCGGTTGATAAGCTTCTTCTCTGGACCGTTCATGACAGCCATCCCTTGAGAGTCAACAGGAATATGACCACAATTATCACCATACCGGTGATCTGGGCGGCCCGGCTGCCGGCTGGCAGCCAGCTACCTAATTCTTCCGGGCGAGCGGGGGGAAGAAGGTAAGGCAGCAGCCCGAGAACGACCACGGCCAGCAGCGGCAGTCCCACTCCCCACAAAAATGGATTCCCCAGCTTTAAAGTTTCCTGGATCCACAGGAAAAACCAGGGCGCTCCGCTGTCACCCGCCAGATTGGCACCTGCTGCCAGGGGCCGGTCGATGGGAGCAGGAATCAGGGCGCTGATCAGCAGCAGGGCGCTCCCTGCGAACAGCATGGCCAGCACTTCGCGGCGAACCAAACCAGATCGTGGAATACGGGGCTGGACTTCGCGGTGGCCGGGAGATGGAGCGCTGATACCGCCATCCCGCCGGACCCTGAAGATGTGCCAAACCGCGACGCCAGCAAAGATCAGGGTCAGCCCGAAAATATGCCAGGAATAGAAACGGATCAGTGAGGCTGGCCCCGGTTCAGGACCGCCGATTACCAGGCGGTACAAGCTATTCCCTAACACAGGAATTGACTTGAGCAGGTTTGTGCCTACCACCAGGGCCCAGCGGATGCCTTCGTCCCAGCGCAGCAGGTAGCCGGTAAAATCCAGCAGCAAGGCCACCACCAGCAAGCTCAACCCCAGCAGATAATTAAAACGGCGGGGAGGAGAATATGCTCCGGTCAGGATGATCCGGACGAGATGGATCATCAAGGCGACAACGTAAGGTTGGGAAATGGTTTGTCTTTTGCCTATGGGTAAGGGGCCATCGTTGTAGGCATAGGATTCATAGGTTTCTGGTACAAACTTCTCGCGGGGGACGGTGTTCATGGCCTGGAGAACGGCCGTTTGGGTGATGCCTCGTTTTTCTAGTTGATCTGCGACCATTTCTGCCCGCATGGCATCAAAATCAAGCACTTCCCCTATTTCCCCTTGTTAAGCGCACCAGTGGCTGGTAATCGCCTTTTTAATTTCTTTAGCTCGCTTGATCAGATATTGTCGATTGTTTTTCTTTTTGTCGTCTTCGGCATGAAGCTCCGCATCT
>JARROG010000183.1:0-5595 GCA_037384185.1 Anaerolineales bacterium
GTTCTATGATTCCAGATCCGATCGCACCCAAATAAAAAACCCGCCCCACAATGGGACGGGATTAACCGCGGTACCACCCAATTTAGCCGGATTCCGGCTCGCTTGATCCAACGGCAGCATCTAGAAGGCTGCGATTGGTTCCCCGGTTAACGGTGGGGCTGCGGCTCAAACTACTCGGTCACCCTTTCCCTTGAGCTCTCAGGAGTGAACTTCCCCAGACTGGCAGTCCGCTGTGGGGTCTCAGTCTCTGCCCCACTTTCCCTGTCAGTGCCAGATCGGGTACTTATCTCCGTCTGCGATTTAACGATTGCGAATGCTTTCTCTAATTATGGATAAAAATGCCAATCTGTCAAGGCCCTCTACCTTGGACGTCGGTCAGGTCCAGTTTCGATCAGGACTCACCGCGGCTGTCCAGGGCAATTTCTGTAAACCCGAGAACAAAAGAAGCCAGCCGGGCAATCAACGCCAGCAAAGTCAGATCCTTCTCATTAAAGTGCTCTTCCGGGAGAGCATTGACAACTTCCATCACTCCCAACACCCGCTCACCCATAACCAGGGGTACTGCCATCAAGCTCCTGGTATTGAAACCGATAGACTGATCCACCGCCGAGATCCAGCGGTCATCCTTCCGGACATCCTGGACCAGAGGTGGCCGTTTATTTTTCCGGACCCATCCCGCCACACCAGAATCAGCCGGGATCCTGAAATCAGTCAATTCCTGCTGGCGGTCGCCGATCACTGCCACAAAGACCAGCTCCTCTGTATCTTCGTCCAGGAGCAGAACGGATCCATTTTCCGATTCAACCGATTCAAGCGCGATGTTCAGGATTTTCATTACCATGCCCATCAGATCCGCCGGACCTGAAAAGGATTCCAGATCGAAATCCAGTTGATTCAAAGCCCGGATAACCCTCCAGAGGTCCTGGTTTTCATCCTTCACATCAGACAGGTCCCCTTTCAAATCTGTGTTTTCCGCTTTTAAGTTTCTTAGAATATGCCCATCTACCATGTCACACAACCCTCCAGCTACCAAACGGGCCGATCCAGTCTCCTGTTGACTTTTCCACATTATACAGCCAAATCAACTAAAATGAGATTTCAACCGAATGAATCGTGCGAAGCGTTTATAATCTATCCATATGAAATACCCCCAAACCATGAAACACATTATCCTGGCTCTGCTGAGCGGCCTGCTTCTGCTCAGCGGGTGCACGGGGATTGGCAGAACACCAACAGCCAGTGTGACGCCCATTCTGCCGACCCGGACGCCGTTCCCTCCCTCACCCACTCCCATACCTACAGCAGCGGTAGTCAATGGCGATCTGATCACTCTGGCGGAATTCCAGGAAGAGCTCGCCCGAGACAATGCCGCAGGTGGCCGTGATTTGACCGAAGACGAGATTGTCGGGATTCCAGATCGCAGATTCCGTCCTGGATGAAAGGATCGCAGCCCTCAATCCGGAATCCCAGCCCCTGGATGAGTGGTTAGCAACCAACGGATTTACTCTGGACAGCTTTCGCGTTTATCTAAAAAGATCCCTGGAGGCAGCCTGGATGCGGGATGAGATCATCGCCGATGTTCCTGAGGAGATGGACCAGATCCACGCCCAGCAAATGCTCTTTTACGATCTCACCTCAGCACAGCTGGCTCAACAGGATCTGGAAGATGGGCTGGACTTCTCCCAGCTGGCGAGCACCTACGATCCCCAGACCAAGGGAGATTTGGGCTGGTTTCCTGAGGGATTTCTGACTGTTCCCGAACTGGATCCCATCCTGTTCTCTCTCGAGGTGGGCGAAACTAGTGATATTATTGAAACAGAAATCGGTTATCATATCATCAAAGTGATCGACAAGCAGGCAAATCGTCCCCTGGATCCGGCTATCCGCCAGATCCTGCAAGAAAAAGCCCTGGACGACTGGATTGACCGCCGCTGGAAGCTGAGCACAATCGAGATCACACTGCCCACCTAAGTTCTCCTGGAGCGAATTTATGGCTGACAATTTTGAAGAACCCCTAGAGGACTCCTTTGAGGATTTTTTTGACGAGGAGGAGGATGAACCAGTAGAAGAACCAGCGCCCCCCCGCAGGAGCGGGAATCCGCTGGGCTGTTTGCTGAATGTCCTTTCCGGGATATTACTGACAGCAACCCTGATTGTCGGATTGATATTTGCGGTGATCTTCATTAATCCCCAAACCCCTATCAACCCGCTCCCACCAACAACACTGCCCGTACTGGTCTACACATTCACACCTTCACCCACACCCAGGCCAGTTCTGCCCGCTACCTGGACGCCAACCATCCCGCCAACTGCGCAGCCAACGGACACCCCTCAACCCAGCGACACTCCCCAGCCAACCGATACTCCTGTGCCGACGGCAGACCTGGAAAGCGGAACGACCTTCAACCTTCAGGAAGGCTCACCCAGCTATGAAACCAACACCTTGCATGAAGAGGCTGGATGCGCCTGGTTAGGTGTTGGGGGCCAGATTTTCGATACCGCCGGTGATCCCGTACCGGGTATTCTGGTTGAAGCTGGCGGCCAGCTGGGGGACATTGATGTATCTTCTTTGACCCTCTCCGGCACTGCCAGCAATTACGGCGAATCTGGCTATGAACTGACCCTGAACACCACTCCTGTAGAATCCAACGGAACGCTCTGGATCCAGTTACTGGATCAGGCCAATCTGCCGCTTACGGAAAAGATCTACCTGCAGACATTCGACAGCTGCGATTCCAACCTGATCCGGGTCAATTTCGTTCAGGCAGGAAATCAGTGAAGCATGAAATATAGGACAAATAAAGCCCGGGCGAACAGCCCGGGCTTTTTCTATTTAAGTTGAGGCTGGAAAAATTCGCTCTCGGTGTTCTCTGATCAGGGAGAGCGCCTGATCGATCAACGACCGGTTTTCTTCGATCTGATGCCAGCGGCTTGCCCCAGAAGAATGCGGCAGTGGCACAATCCAGCGATGATCAATCTGGATTTGCTTACCAATGATTTCCTTGAGCACTTTCGATTTCGGGAAATAGAGGTTGATAGCCAGGCGGCCGATGGGGATGATCACTTCGGGATTAACCAATTCGATCTCACGGTCCAGATATGGACGGCAGAGCTGTTGTTCCCTGCGGCTGGGCACCCGGTCCCCTGAGCCAGTTGTCTGACGGCCGGGATAGCATTTGGTTACTGAGGTCATATACTGGGTTGATCGAAACCAATCTTCCTGGATTCCTGCTTTTTCCAACCAGCTGAATAACCGCGTGCCGCTGCCGGCGTTGAAGGGCCGTTCAGCTTCCTGTTCAGTGATCCCGGGGGCTTGACCGATGGTCATCATCCGGGCTGATTTTCCACCAGAAAAAACCGCAGGAGGATAGATCTCATATCCCTCCTCCAGACAGAGCTGGCAGGATTTCATCATTTTATGGAGGTCTTTCAGAGCAGAGGGAAGGTCTTTGGGCGATTTCATATTCGGTTTCCTGTCGGATCAATTCCCAGCACTGAAATCATCCCAGATCTTCTTGACATACTGGGCATCCTCTTCCAAATTAGGACTCTCACAGAGGATCCTTCCCCCGGCTTCAACTTGCTGCAGTGCTTCAAATAAGGCCTGCAGATCAAAATCGGATTCCTTGATTACCAGATGATTCTGCTCCCCTTTATCTGTGTACTCAATCCCAGAAAGGTGACAGTGCAGGCGCTGCAGGCTGTCTTTCCCCAATGCCTTCCGGTAAGCCTGAAAGACATCCAGCCATTCCTCGGTTGAATTCATAGAGCCATCACCGGGTCTGGCATGCAGGTGAGCGAAGTCGATGCAGGGTTCCACTCCATCCAGGCTGCTCATTTCCAGAGTATCCTGCAGCGATCCCAATAAAGCTCCCTTGCCCATGGTCTCGGGGCGGAGCACGACCGTGTTATCCTCGTCCCGGAGTTCTTTGAGACAACCTTCCAGGCGGGGAAGCACCCGATCCAATACCTTAGCAGGCGGATCATCAAAATATGAGCCGGGATGAAAGACGATGTCGGTCGCACCAGCTTTAAAACCCGCTCGGGCAGCGTCCATCAGCCGCTCGCGGGACTTGGGCCATTCTTCTTCATCCCCATTGAGATTGATGTAGTAGGGAGCGTGAACAGAGAGCGCTACGCCACGTTCCTCCCCTGCTTGCTGGATTTCAGCTGCGGTCTTATCCGAGACCCGAACAGACCGCACCCAGCCCAGCTCCATCGCTTTCAGTCCCAATTCATCCAGGTAATAGATTCCCCCCACACTTCCTCCCGGACTCTTTGGCTTATTTTTAGGCGTTCCAACGGTACCAAAAAGAAACTTATCCGTCACATTTCCCTCCTCAACAAATATTATTTACCAATTAATCAAGAGCCACAAGCGCGGTCCGAAGATCAGTATACCCACCACCACAGCTGTCACAGCGCTGGCCAATACTGCGCCGGCGCTGATATCCTTGACAGCTTTGGCAGCCGGATGGATCTCAGGACTCGCCAGGTCAACAAGCTTTTCAACTGCGGTATTGAATATCTCCGCGACCCAGACCAAGCCGACGGTCAGCGCCAGGGAAAGCCACTCCAGCCGGCTGATCTTAAAAAGCCAGCCAGCAATAATAATCGCCAGGGTGATCAGGGCGTGGATTCTGGCGTTGGGCTCGGAGACAAATACCTGTTTAAGTCCATCCAGGGCAATTCGGACTGCCATGATCCTGGAGCCGGAGCTTTTCTTTTTTGGGCTGCTCACTCTTCGCTGACCTCAATCTCCAATCCCAGATCAGCGAGGATATTTCCCTGGATTTCCCACATCAAGTCCTTCTCTTCCTGAGAAGCGTGGTCATATCCCAGCAGATGAAGTACGCCATGGACTACCAGCAGCTGCAGCTCATCTTCAACAGCATGACCCCGTTTTTCTGCCTGAGAGGCTGCTTGAGGATAGCAAATCACCACATCACCCCGGTAGCGGGAATCCAGATCGGGATCCTGGAAATCAGCTGCGAAGGAAAGTACATCTGTCGATTGATCCAGACCTCTGAACTGGCGATTCAGGATCCGTACTTCCTCCTCATCTGTGATCCGCAGGGTCAGGGAGCTGGGTCCACTTTCCTGATCGGACTGCAGAGCAGCTTCCGCAGCCGCTTCAAGGACGGCAGTCCCTGTCAGTTCCTGAAAAGGTTTAAGAACATCGATGAATATCACAATCAACCCCTGGGTCAATCCTTCTTTTCGGCGGTGGTAGCAGCCGTCCCACTGGAATCGACCTCGGTTTCCCCATTTTCATCCTCGTCCGGATACTCCACCCGGGCATGGTAGGTTCCTTTCAGCGTTGCGGTGAAGGAATCGATGATGGTCTTTAAATCTTTCAGCGTCAAACCCGTATTATTAAGCTGACCTGAATCCACACGCTTATCCACCAGTTCCTTGACGAGGGCACGCAGGGCACTGTCGAGATTCGTGCGGGCGGGCGCGTCGGAAAAGGTTCGTCATGACGACACGGTTCTGCGCCGGTCTGCCTCTGCAAAGCCAGATGTGGCTCTTTGCGGCATTCGGACTGGCATTCGCGATCAAGGTACCCATGTTTCCCTTCCATACATGGCTTCC
>JARROG010000184.1:0-4274 GCA_037384185.1 Anaerolineales bacterium
AAAATACGGCATCCCGTTTTTCATTGACGCCTGCCGGTTTGCGGAGAACGCCTACTTCATCAAGACCCGTGAACCCGGCTATGAGAATAAGACTCCCCTTGAGATCGCTCAGGAGATATTTTCCCTGGCAGATGGGGCAACCATGAGCGCCAAAAAGGATGCCATTGTCAACATCGGCGGGTTCCTGGCCTGCAACGACCCCGACCTGTTCCAGAAGATCAAGAACGAATGCATCCTCAGAGAAGGCTTCATCACCTACGGGGGCCTGGCAGGTAGAGACCTGGACGCCATCGCCGTCGGCCTTCGGGAAGGACTGCAGGAGGATTACCTTTCTTACCGTCTGGGGCAGACCCGCTATCTGTTGGCGGGAATCAGGGATGCTGGCATTCCTGTGATCGAGCCTGCTGGCGGGCATGCCGTGTATATTGATGCCGGACAGCTGCTCCCTCATATACCCCAGCCCGAATACCCCGGACAGTCTCTCACCGTGGAGTTATACCGCGAGGGCGCCATCCGGGGGGTTGAGTTAGGCTCAGTGGCCTTCGGCTACCCCGATCCGGATACAGGGGAAATGATCTACCCCAAACTGGACCTGGTCCGCCTGGCTCTCCCGCGCCGAACCTATACCCAGAGCCACCTGGATTACGTAATCGAAGTCCTGGGCAGGATTGCCGGAAAGGCGGAGGATCTTCGCGGTTATAAGATCACTTACCAGCCCCCACTGATGAGGCACTTTTCCTGCCAGTTTGAACCGCTCTAGGTTCAAGTTGGGCCTATCATCAACCAGCAGGAAAAAAATACACAATTAAAACAAACCTCTGACAGATATTTCACACCCGCCGTTTAATATGAAATGGTAGGGCAGTTTCCGCTTCAATCCTTATCCTCTCTGCCCTTTAAGGATTGCACATATGAACAAATATATAATTTCATCACTGCTGATATCCAGCCTCGCACTGGGGATGACAGCCTGCCAGAATAGTGCTTCGTCCAAGAACCAACAAACAAACCTCGTGTTGGAGGAACATCGCTTGCAAAGTCCTCCGGATCCCGACACAGGGACCTTCCTACCTATTGACACTACCCAGGAAGAGGTCCTGTCCCAGCACCAAGACGAAAGGCAGCTCTCGGTGATCAATCCAGTGGAATTCTCAGACCAGGAAGGCGTTCCAGTGATGACCTCCCTGGGGCCTGGGGAACCTCTGAATGCGGTCCTGCTGACCTCGGAGATCGATCCTCCCCGTCAGATTGCTGAAGTCCGCAAAGGAGATGAGGTGATCTTCAGTGTGGATGCCGGTCTGCCCTCTCCCGCACTTCCGCTGCAAAGCCTTTGGTCCTATGACGGACACTGGGTTTTGGAGATCATTTTCTTGGAGGAAGATGTCTTTCAGGGGCGCATTTACCAGGACGGGCAGCTTATCAACGATAACAAGATTTACCAGGATACTTACGGATTCCAGCTGCTGGCCGGGAAACCTTTTTATTTCTATCAACGCGAAGGTGATCTGGGTTACAGCTATGATGGACAGGAAACACCCCTTCCCTACCAGGAGATCCCTCATTACGGCTGCTGCAGCGCTTCCACTATCAACCCCCAGCCAGCTGAGAACATGGTAGCATTCTATGCCCGGACCGGGGATGATTGGTACTATGTAGAACTGGGCGATTTCGGCACGGACTAACCAGAGGGTTTATCTCGACCTCTTTCTAGGGTGATAGTTAGGACCTGATTAGGAATTTTTTTGGATGTGTCCCGGGATTACTTCCTGCTTAAATCATGTCCCAGACTGAGACGCATAACGCTCTTACCTTCCGTCTAATGACTGCTGATCTACTAATGTACCCTCAATCTCCAAAAATCAGCTGCTTCAAACTCCCCAAATAGTTGTATACTGAAGCCAGGAGCCCAAAAATTACGCTCCAAGGAGGGAATCTCGATATGAAAACCATCCGTTGGATTGCCCGCATCTGGTCGGTCCCCCTTGTCCTCTATGCCCTGGTGGTGCTGGTTGGCACAGCCGCCACCTGGCTGGGCCTGGGATCTCCAGACCCCTACGCCGTACAGGATCAGCTGACCACCACGGAGTATCTCCCGCCGGTTCTGCTGAGCCTGAGCGCCCTGGGCCTGGCCCTGGCCTGGCGTTGGGAGCTGCCTGGGAGCCTGATCTCTCTGGTCTTCTTAGCCGCTGCCCTGATCAGCCTGCTCTTCCAAGTGCCCCTCAACGGTCTGACCTGGGCTACCTCCACGCCCTACTGGCTGTGCCTGGCTGCCCTGGTTCCCGCAGTCCTCTTCCTGATCAGCGCCCTGCGCGGGCCCGCCAGCGGTAATGCCAGCCCAGCCTGAACACCAGAAGTCTAAGGGAAAAGTAAATTTATAAGCAATAGGCTTGTCAAGAGCTAGAGTTCTGCACCAGTTTTACTGACACACTATTCGGCTACTGCCCGCAGCTTTCTGACATCTAATATCTGTTTTTCCCTTACTGATCACTGCCCCAGCCTCTCCCCTTCGCCACGGGAATCCAGTATACTTAGACCATGTCTAAGACCACGATCTTGATACTGGTAGCTTTCCCTGTCTATTTCAGCGTTCTGTGGTGTTTAATTCTCTGGATAATAGCGCTGAGCGGCGGTTGGAAGAAGCTGGCAAACCGCTACGCCATGCCAGGAAATTTCCAGGGCCAGGTCCTGCGCTTTCAATCCGCCCGTTTGAACTGGTCCAATTACAGCAATATCCTCAGTATCGGACTCAGCGAACGGGGCCTGTACCTCTCCCCCATGGCCATCTTTCGGCCTTTCCATCCCCCCCTTTTCATCCCCTGGGAGGAGATCGAAGCCGGACCCTTCCAGAGGGCTCTGTGGCGCGGCTACCAGCTGCGTTTCCGGGCCGTACCCGGAGTCACCCTGGAGCTCTTTCAGGGGACCTTCCAGCACATCCTGGATTTCCTGGAGCGCTATCCTGACCGGCTTCAGGTGGACGAACTGGAGCCGGGTCGACCGCGGGGCAGGTTCTAGTTCGCGAATGCCACAGGGAAGCGCAGGGATGATCGACCGCCTGAAGAGCTGGGCCCACAAGCTGAAAATGGAGACAACCGTCCTGGTTCTGGCCAGCCAGGACCCCCGCACGCCCTGGTACGCCAAGGCCCTGGTCCTGGCTGTGGTTGCCTATGCCTTCAGCCCCCTAGACCTCATCCCCGATTTTATCCCCGTCCTGGGAGCCCTGGATGACCTGATCCTCATTCCCCTGGGCCTGGCGCTGGCCATCCGGTTCATCCCCTCGGAAGCCCTCGAAGAGGCCAGAGAGAGGGCCCGGGGCCACCAGGTCGAAGGCAGCTCGCTGGGGCGGACTGGAACCTGGATCGTGGCCGGGATCTGGATGATCTGTCTCGTTCTGGTCGGCTGGATCGCTCTGCGCGCGGTCCTCCGTACCAGCACCTGAGGACCAGCAAACTTGGAGAATAAAGATGACCTTGAATCCCATGATCCTGCAGATTACCAGCTGGGCCGCTTACCTGAGCGCGGCCGCCACGGTCCTGACCTTGCTGACTGGGATCCTGTTCTTCACCCAGGGAGAGACGTTCGGAAAGGTCAACGATATTTCCAGCATCTTCCAGATGGTCCTGATGATCCCTTTGCCCCCCGTGCTGGCCCTTTATATCCCCACTGGATATCCATTGCTGACTTGGGCAGCTGCCGGGATCGGGCTGGCAGGGATACTGCTCTCCGTCCTGGGCCAGAGTTTGCTGGTCTTAGGGCGGATTGATTTCCAGGCTTCCAGAAAGTTCTTCCCTGCCGGTGGAGCGCTGGGTCTCTGGCTGATCCTGGTCTGCCTGTTCGGCGCCGGCAGCGGCCAACTGGGTGGGCTGACCCTCTGGCCGGGACTGCTGGCGGGGGCCGGCTATCTGACTACCGTGGGCGGCTTCCTGCTCGGCGGGCAGGATCATCCCATCTTCTATCTGGGAGGCGGGATGCTGGGCATCAGTTATCCCATTTGGGCTGCTGCCCTGGGAAAATTACTTACATCCACCCTACTCTGATATTCCTCACCACTCACTGAGAGGAAAACCCATGCAATTTACAACCTCAGACCAGCTCCAGATCCACTTCGACTTATTCGGCAAAACCGCTGACCCGCCCCTGCTGCTGGTCCACGGCATCGGTGCCGACCGGGAGATGTGGCGCCCTCAAATGACCTCCCTGCCCGCTGCGGGATTCCAGCTGATCATCCCCGACCTGCGGGGCCATGGACTCTCAGATATACCCGCTGATTTCGAGAT
>JARROG010000185.1:0-6318 GCA_037384185.1 Anaerolineales bacterium
GGTGGATTTCGTGGTAGAATTCGGCGCAAAGCTTGTGCCCATCGAGGTCAAAATCTCGGCCACGCCGCGCCCGGCCATGGCTTCAGCGGTCAAGACGTTCCAAAAGGATTTCGGAGATAAAGCATTGGCAGGATATATCGTTCACCCAGGAGACATTATGCTTCCCCTCGGGCCGAATCTAACGGCCTTGCCCTTTTCTAAATTGTAAAAACAGCGGTATCCGTTTTATATGAACGCGATCAACAGGAAATCCTCCAACCGGAGCGTAAAGACCGGTATCCGATGGCGGATAAACTGATCGGCATTGCCATTCTGGAGAAAAAACCCGACCAAGTCCTGCACTGGTACGATCAAATCCTCCGAAAAGGTTTCGGCCGGTACGGAGTCAACGACGACGATGTGGCTGCCGCGGTTCAATCCCATGCACCTGAAAGGGCGGTAAACATCTGGAAGAGCAAAGCCGAACGGCTCATCGCCCAGGTCAAACCCTATTATCTGCGGGTAATCGGTTTCATTCTTGCCATAGCCCTTGTGTCTTTCCTTGATTCTTACTTTACCTTTCTAAGCAAACGCATTATCGATGAAGGTATCGCCGCCAAGAATTTCACAGCTTTACGTCAAATTCTGTTCCAATACGGTGCACTAATTCTTGTTCAGGCAGCTGCTGTATTTATTTTTATCTATTTTGCCGGAATTCTGGGCGAAAAAGTCCAGTACGATCTGCGCAAAAAACTCTTCAATCACCTGCAGCGTTTATCCCTTTCCTACTACAATGTCACACCGGTCGGCTGGATCATGTCGCGCGTGACATCAGATTCAGATCGGGTCGCCTCCCTGGTAACCTGGCGTTTCTTGGATTTTATCTGGCAACTCTAAAATCACTGGCTCGATAAATGAAAACATCACTGGCGTTCGCGTGATCAAAGCATTCAGCAGAGAAAAACAGAATATGCTGGAATTCGCCAGTTTAACAGATCAGATGTATGACGCCGGATTCCGGGCAGCCTGGCTGTCCGCTCTTTTCCTCCCGGTGGTGATGATTATCAGCGCTTTTGCCCTGGGTTCAGTAATCTGGTTTGGTGGGCTCCAGGCGCAAATCGGGGGAATGACAATTGGTGGAATCCAGGCCTTTATCTCATATATCAACTTCATGATCTGGCCGATCCAGGATCTGGCCAGAGTCTATGCTGAGCTCCAGCGTTCAATTGCCTCCGCGGAGAGGATATTTTCCCTATTAGACACAAAACCTGAAATCTACAATCTGCCCAACGCTACCTCTCCGCAATCCCTGGCAGGTGATATCTCGTTTGAGCAGGTATGCTTTTATTATGAAGAAGACGAGGAGGTTGTCTTAGATAATTTTTCCCTCAAGGTGTCGCGGGGAGAAACGATCGCGCTTGTTGGCCCCACGGGTGGTGGAAAATCAACGATCGTGAATCTACTCTGCCGGTTTTTCGAGCCCCGCGAAGGTAGAATCTTGATCAACGAAAGCGATTACACAGATTTCACCCTTGAAAGTATCCAGTCGAAGATCGGAATTGTCCTCCAGACACCTCATCTGTTCTCAGGTACCATTGAGGAAAATATCCGCTATGGAAAGCTGGGTGCTTCCAGGGAAGAGATCGTCCAGGCAGCCAAACTGGCTGGAGCCCATGAGTTTATCAAAACACTGGACCAGGGTTATCAGGAAGATGTCGGCGAGGGTGGGAATTTACTTTCTGTGGGCCAGAAACAGTTGATCAGCCTGGCCCGGGCTGTGCTGCGCAAGCCAGATATTTTCATCATGGATGAAGCCACTAGCTCAGTTGATACTATCACCGAATCTTTGATCCAGCACGGTATGGAAAACTTAATGGAGGATCGAACCAGTTTCATTATTGCCCACCGCTTATCCACCATCAAAAAAGCTGACCGGATATTATTTATCAAGGATGGAGAAATCGCAGAAGCTGGTTCTCATCGTGAATTGCTAAAGAATAAAGGCCTGTATTATCGCCTATACACTCAGCAATTCCGCAAGGATATGGCGCTGGATTTGAGCGCCTCGTCACTATTGTCCACTAATTCCTAAGCCCAAGAAGGTACCCATGCACACACGCCATCAACAAAAACAGCGCAGACTGGTGATTGGACTCTCATTTGCATTCATGCTATTTCACCAGGCCGACAAATTGCTGATCAGTCCTCTTACGTCCCAGATTATGGCGGATTTCAATATCAGCGAACTCACTGACGGCGACCTTAATACGTATATTGAACTTCATGAAAATAATCCGGTAGTGCTGGAGATTTTGAACCAAAAATCAGGGGCAGAATCTATGGATTGCTGCAGCTCTCCATGCCTTTAGGGTATTTACTGGGGATGCTCCTGGCTATGGTATTGAGCGGAATGCTGGGCTGGCGAGCGGTTTTTTATATCACCGGATCTCTCGGAGTACTGCTGTCCATTATCATCCTGGTGTCGCTAAAAGAAGTCCCGCGGGGACAGAGCGAACCAGAATTAATGGCAATGAATGAGATCGCAATCCATCGATTCGATTTCCAAACTGCGTTAAAGCTGTTTAAGAAAAAGACTCTCTGGCTGCTGTTCGCTCAAGGATTTGTAAACATCTTCCCCTGGCAAGTAATCACTTTTTGGTTCTTCTACTACCTGGAAAGTGAGCGCGGCTACCAGCAGGGCTCGGTTCTACTAACTATGGTACCCGCTGTTTTGGCGCTGGCAAGCGGTTATTTTCTGGGAGGACTTTTGGGAGATTACGCATTCAAACACACCAGGAGAGGAAGAATGCTGGTATCCATGGCTGGCGCAGTGATTGGAGCAATTCTGCTCTGGATCACCATGTCTATCCCGTTGGATAAGCCCATCCTTTTTGGCGGACTCTTGGTGGTCACCGCTCTTTTCATGCCGATCGGCAGCCCAAATATTGTTTCTTCCATTAATGACATTGCCCTTCCTGAAGTACGCAGTACTGCTTTTTCAATTCAGTATTTCATTGAGAACAGCGGTGCCGCCATAGCACCAGCCCTGGCCGGCTATATTGCCACCAAAACTTCACTGGGTTTTGCAATTCTGATCATTTCTGTTGCAGCCCGGATAATCGCAGCAGCATTCATGGGTCTCGCTGCAGTCAGCATCCCGGCAGACATTCAGATTCTACGGGATCAGATGCAAGAGAGGGCTGGTAACCCGGAGGTTCTAACTTCCCGGTAACTTTCCGGCCAATCTACCTATGGAACTAGAGACCATCCTTGCCAACTGGAAAAACGATCCCTCTCTTGGACCAAACATCGTCAACTGGAAGACCTTTCCAGCTCGCAGCGCTGACTTGAGGGATTTTCCCAATACAATCGTTCCAAAACTTCGCGACCAACTAAAGAGGCAGGGGGTCACTGCTCTTTTCTCACACCAGCTGAAAGCCTGGAATTTGATTCAGAATGGTCAGAATGTTGTCCTTGCCACCGGGACAGCTTCAGGGAAATCCCTTGCTTATCAACTTCCAATTCTTAATACCCTCCATCAGGATCCTCAGTCAACAGCATTGCTCTTATTTCCTACCAAAGCACTCGCTCGCGATCAGCTCGAGTGGTTTGACGACTACCCTATCGCTCGTGCTCAAGTATACGATGGTGACACACCCCAAAATCAGCGAAAAGCGATCAGGGAGAGCGCAAACATCATAATCAGCAATCCCGATATGCTTCACCTTGGGATCCTGCCGTACCACACTAAATGGATCGAGTTTCTTTCACGTCTTAGCTATATCGTGGTGGACGAGATTCATGTTTACAGAGGCGTATTCGGATCTCATGTCGCTAACGTAATCCGCAGACTAAAACGCCTCGTAGGTCATTATGGAGCTTCTCCAAGGTTTTTATTGACTTCAGCCACAATTGGAAACCCCAAGGAATTGGCTGAAGCGCTCATTTCAGATAGTTTCTCGGTGGTTGAAAAGGATGCATCACCCCGAGGTGAAAAACATTTTATTCTTTATAATCCCCCGGTCATCGACCAGAAACTGGGTCTCCGGGCAAGCATGCAGTCAGAATCTGTTCGGCTGGCCTCGGACCTGATCACAGGTGGGTTACAGACAATAATATTCGGACGCTCTCGCCGTTCAGTCGAATTCACCCTCTCTCAATTAAAAGAACAATGCCCCCTTCCTAGCGATACTCTGCAGGCTTATCGAAGCGGATATCTCGCTTCCCATCGCCGAGATCTAGAAAACAAACTTCGATCTGGATCTATAAGGGGAATTGCGGCAACAACTGCGCTTGAGTTAGGAATCGATATCGGCGGGCTGGATGCTGCAATACTAGCAGGCTATCCCGGCTCAGTCGCTGGAACCTGGCAGCAGGCTGGACGCGCTGGAAGATCAGAGAAACTCTCTCTGGCGGTGCTGGTTGCTTCCTCTCATCCTCTTGACCAGTATTTAGCAAGCTATCCGGAATATCTTTTCGGAACAAATCCAGAGAACGGTCTGATCGATGCCGATAATCTTCTGATCATCCTGGCTCATATCCAATGCGCAGCCTACGAACTTCCTTTTTCAGAGGGAAGCAGCTATGGATCTTTGACTCCTTCCCAAACCAGAGAAATCCTGGAGATAATCCAACAGCTAGGAAAGCTTCATCTATCAAACGGTACTTATTATTGGATGAGCGATGAATATCCGAGCGCTGCCATATCGCTGCGTTCAACTTCTTCAGATCAAGTCAACTTGCAGCTATCGAGCTCCAGCGGAAAACGATCCGTTCTGGGTACCGTCGATTACGAAAGCGCCTTGTGGATGGTCCATCCTGGAGCGATCTACCTTCATGCCGGTGAAACATTCCTTGTAGATGATCTGGATCTCGAAACCAAGACAGCTTATCTTTCGCCAGCTGCTGGCGATTACTATACTGAAGCTGAGAAACGGACTGAGTTCACCCTGAACCATCTCCATAGCCAGGATTCAATTTCAGGAGGTACTAAA
Organism: Anaerolineales bacterium; assembly: GCA_037384185.1. Lineage (GTDB taxonomy): Bacteria > Chloroflexota > Anaerolineae > Anaerolineales > UBA11858 > B10-G9. The sequence continues at coordinate 4,974 of JARROG010000185.1, forward strand.
TATTTCGGGGAGATCCAGGTTACGAGCCAGGTCACTGGTTACAAGAGGATTAACTGGGATCACTACGAAATTCTCAGCAGAGAAAGTGTAGATCTGCCTTCAACCAGGCTAAACACTATGGGCATGTGGGTAACCATCTCTGAAGAAACTGAACAGCTCCTCAGGGAGAGCGGTTTATGGTCAAGCAGTCCGAACGATTACGGTCCTGCATGGGAGGAAACCAGGCTGAAAGTTTTAGCAAGGGATCGTAATCGATGTCGAAATTGCGGGAGACCAGCAGCATCGGCTAGCCTTCATGTTCATCATAAAGTTCCGCTTCGGGCATTTCCCTCTTACCGGGAAGCTAACCAGCTCGATAACCTTATCAGCCTCTGTCCCAGATGTCACCAGCGTGCGGAAACAATCGTTCGGATAAATTCCGGTATCAGCGGCTTAGGCCACATTCTTCACAGCCTCGCCCCCCTGCTCCTGATGTGCGATCCTGGGGACCTGGGGATATTTACTGATTTTCAGTCCCCGTTCGACCAGAAAAGACCCATCGCTCTTCTGTATGAGCTAATTCCTGCCGGGATAGGTTTTAGCAAGCACCTTTATCGGGAGTTTGACAGATTGATTATGATGGCTTATCAAGCGGTAAGCAGCTGCGGCTGCAAGAACGGCTGCCCATCCTGCGTCGGTCCGGGAGGAGACATCGCGGCAGGAGGCAAACAGGAAACGCTGGCGATCCTTTCCAGCCTCTATTCAGACAGCAGAGATTGAGGACTTAGAAATTCAAATCGCTATCCAATGGATCATCCTCAATGTATTCGCGATCCCATAATAAACGGTCTCCTCGCTGCGAGTTATTTCCATTGGTCGGTTTTTCGAGAGGGTGATAGGTAAGACAGCAATCCTGAATGCTAATGCGCACTGCGGCGGCGATGCACATCATGTTTTCGTTATTTTCGCAATCTTTATATTCACAGTGGACTATTGGCATTAATTCTCCTGATTCCAGGGTCCCGATCACACAGACCGCACCCTGCGTGCTTCATAAACATTGTTAATCCTTTCCAGTAAATCTAGAGTTCGGCGCAGATCAGTCACGTTCCTGACCCCGAGTACAAGGTTAAAAACTGCTTCTCCCTGGCCTTCGGAGCGGAAGCGCTGAGCGATCCTGTTGCGCTCGGCAATCATCCGATCGAACACGTCCTTCTGGACCTCTTCCACGTAATTGATTCGCTTGAGGCGAAGATCGATCAGCTCGATCCCGAGGTCCTCCGCACGCTCCTGGGCGCGGCCCGCCCGCACCTGCGCACGCTCCGCAGCCTCCTTCGCCCGGACCTCGGCGGCGCGAGCCACCTCG
>JARROG010000186.1:0-4223 GCA_037384185.1 Anaerolineales bacterium
GGGGCATACCATTACTCCCCTCCTCCCTGCGCTGGTGCCGTTGAAAACGACAGGAAGTACGGCCCAGGAACTTCAAGGGTTGAGCCTGAGTAATGTACTTGCCTCTGTATATATCGATCAGGAACTTACGAATCAGCTGTTCGGAGAATTGATGTTTACCCACTATGGGCTCTCCGGACCGGTCATCCTCACCCTCAGCAGAGAGATCGTTCAGTCCCTTGAAAATGGCCGCCAGGTCGAAATATCCATCGATCTCAAACCCGCTCTATCCGTTCAGACTCTGGACGCCAGGCTGCTGCGAGATATAGAGGTCATGGGCAAGAGACAGTTCAACCGCCTGCTGGAAGGCCTGCTGCCCAGGAAGCTGATCCCGGTCTGCGTCCAGCAAACAGGGATACCCTGGAAAAGGAAGAACAATCAGCTTACCAGCCAGGAACGGGATCGTCTGATCCGTTGGCTCACAGAGGATTTCAAGTTCCAGATCAGCGACCACATGGGTTTTGAACAGGCCATCATCACTGCTGGCGGAATCAACACTCGCGAGGTTGACTCCCATACCATGGAATCCAAACTGATCAGCGGATTATTTTTCGCGGGGGAAATCCTCGATGTGGATGCCAATACCGGTGGCTTCAACCTGCAGGCAGCCTTTTCCACAGGTTGGGCAGCGGGCCGCGCCGCCGCCTCAACCGGGGAATAAGCAGTCCAAAATCCGGGGGAAGTCATTGATAGCCGAAGACCAAGCAGGTCATTTGTCAGCTGCCTGACCTTTGCAGATTGACAGGAATCACAACCCGATTCACGATTTCTCTCAAGATAGCAATTCCTCCCGCTGGCTTATGTTATGATGACCGTATGCCAGCACATCCAAAACGTTCCCAGGTTGTCCAAATATTCCGCTATTTTACCGGGATCTCCATGGGCTATTTTGCGGCCCTCTCCCTGTTTACAGCGGTGCAAACGGGACAAATCGTCAACCTCTCCCAGATCCAGTCTTACGTCAATCTGGCAAACAACGGGCTGCTCTTCGGATATCTTTCCTGGACCTGGCTGGAAAAGAAACTTGGCAGATATTATTTGCCTTTGGCATTGGTGGCTGCCACCGCGCTTCCGGTCTTCAGCAACCTGATCTACCTTGCCAGTCCTCAGGAAAGCGCCCAGATCACCATCACCAGATCCTGGCTTCTTTTCCCAATCTTGATCGTCCCTCTGGTGATCATTGCCTGGCAATACCACTTCCGTTATGTTCTGGCTTTCACGCTGCTGACCTCGTTGATCGAGATCATCATCCTCTCCTCCCGCCTGGAAACCATCAACTTTATCACCCTGCCGATACTCGGGGTCCCGCTGATCCGGGGTTTTGCCTTTGGAATGATTGGCCACATCGTCAACAGCCTGATCACCACCCAGCGGATCCAGGAACAAAAATTGGTATCTGCCAATTTAATATTGAGTGAACACGCCGTAATGGCCGAACAGCTTGCTACCAGCCGGGAACGAAACCGCCTCGCTCGGGAGCTTCACGACACCATCGCCCACACCTTGAGCGGTTTAACAGTCAACTTAGAGGCGATCAAGATCCTGCTGGGCAGCGATCATCCTGAGATCATGGAACGTCTGGACCATGCCCTGCAAAACACCAGGATCGGACTGACAGACACCCGGCGGGCGCTGCGGGATCTCCGGGCCACCCAATTGGAAAATCTGGGTTTAAAGCTCGCGCTCCAAAATCTAGGCCAGCAAGCTGCCAACCGGGGGCGATTTGAGATTGACTTCAATTTTCCAGAAGCTCTCCCAAAATCCTCCAACCAGGTTGAACAGGCCTACTACCGGATTGCCCAGGAATCCCTCGAAAATATTGTCAAACATGCTGGCGCCACCCAGGTCTCCCTGACACTGTCCGTTGAGGACAACAGTTATATTCTGAGCATAATAGATAACGGCAGAGGATTCGATACCCGCGGCTCCCAGGATCCTGAATCGCTGGGCATCAGAGGGATGAAGGAGCGAGCGCAGGAGTGCGGCTGCCACCTGGAAATCCACAGCCAGCCCGGCCGGGGAACCCGACTCATATTGTCCACGGAGCTTGATGATGTATAAAATCTTGATTTGTGATGACCAGAAGATCGTTTGTGAAGGCCTGCAGACCATCCTCAGCGCGGATGAGGAACTCGAGGTGGTTGGCACTGCGCATAACGGGCGGGAAGCGCTGGAGATGATCCCAAAGCTCAAGCCAGATCTGGTGCTGATGGATCTGAAGATGCCCGAGATGGATGGTGTCCAGACAACTCGCAAGATCACCAATACCTATCCGGATATGCATGTCCTGGTATTGACCACCTATGATGACGATGAATGGATCTTTGATGCTATTCGCAGTGGAGCAGCAGGTTACCTTCTTAAGGACACTCCACCTGCCGACCTGATCACATCCATTAAGGGCACGATCCAAGGCAAATCCTTTATCGACCCTCAAGTTGCAGGAAAACTGCTGGCTGAATATTCAGAGAACTTTGGCCGGGCTCAACTCCCCACCCATTTCACCTTCACTGAACGAGAAAGGGATATCCTGACTCTTTTGTCACGGGGATTATCGAATGCTGAGATCGCGGATAAACTGTTCCTGGCAGAAGGTACGGTTCGCAATTACACCAGTGTGCTGCTCAAAAAGCTAGGGGTATCGGACAGAACCCAGGCAGCGGTTCTGGCAATCCGCTTGCTTAACGCATTCGGGTCCTCGACCGGCACGTGATAACCAGTGACCCCATCCTCCACCAGATGGATCAGACCGCCAACCAGGGAAGCGATCACCGGGGTGCCGCAAGCCATGGATTCCAGAGCGACCATCCCGAATGACTCATAGTGGGAAGGCATGATCACCATCTCTGCCGCAGAGTAATAATACGGCAGGGAATCCTGGCTCCTTCTTCCCAGAAAGGTAACCATATCCTGCAGCTGATACTCCTCCCTCAATTCCCTTAGCAACCTCATCTCTTTGGTCTCCCGGCTATGGTCCTCCTCCAGCTCACCACCGATCACCGCCAGACAGAGTTTCTCTCCCGCCTGGCCGTTCTCCCTCAGAATGGCAAGAGATTTCAACAGGGTCTTGATCCCTTTCAAAGGTTCGATCCTCCCAACAAACAGCAGCATGCGTTTATCAAGTGGGATGCCGACGAATTCCTTGGCCTCATCAGGGGGGATGGGATAAAAATGATGCAGATCCACTCCCGGAGGGATCACCTCTATCTTTGAGGGAGCAGCTCCGTAAAGAGATTCAAGCTGCTGTTTTTCTGTCGTGGTGGAAGCAACGATCCGATCAGCCATCTCGATCACTCGAGATTCTCCCTGAATGCGGTATTTCCCTTCTGCCTCTTCTGGAGATTGAGCCACCCGCTGTTTGAGTTTTTCCAGGGTGTGGAACATTTGGATAACTGGAACCCCCCAGCTCTCAGCCAGCTTTTCTGCTGCCAGTCCGGACATCCAGTAATGACTGTGGATCAAGTCATAATGCATCCCTTTTTTTGCTGCGAACTCAAGGATCTGGTCGGTGTACTGCTGGATATATTCTGTCAGCTCAAGCTTGGGAAGAGGATGCTCCGGTCCTGCAGGGATATGAGCGACCCGGTTTCCAAATCCAAGATCATGGAGAACGTGGGGGACGTGCTCATCCTGGGATCGCGTGAAGACATCCAGATGGATGCCTTCCCGACCAAGATACAGCGCCAAGTCTCGGACATATACGTTCATTCCACCGGCGTCTTTTCCACCAAGTGTAGCCAGCGGGCAGGTATGATAGGACAAAACTGCTACACGCAAATTGAACTCCCTTCGGGTCTGATTGCCGCCGGTATGTCCGGCCCTTTTGCATTCACTCACGTATAATAGCTGGTATAATTTTCCCCGTCAACCAGAAGATTAAACTGCCACCGTAGCTCAAGGGTAGAGCAATCGCTTCGTAAGCGATAGGTTGAGGGTTCGAATCCCTCCGGTGGCTCCTTTTATTTAATCACAAGCATTTTCTTGGACGAAATTCAGGCCCTTGATAGTTGACGGGCCAGGACGCTTTGATTATATTTATGAATATCACTTGCATTCCCAATGCCATCAATTCACAGTAAGGAGCCGGCGATGTCAGCAGACCAGCCTGAGCTTGAATATACTGCCAGCGGCAAACTCAAATCTTCGATCTACAACCAGGAGCTTACCAAGCTCCAAACAGAACT
>JARROG010000187.1:0-4221 GCA_037384185.1 Anaerolineales bacterium
CTTTGAGAAAATGATGAGTACGATCCTTCTTGAAAATATCTGTAAATTCCAGTCGTTATTTACCAAATATGTATACTTCTCCTACCCAGGTTCTTACTCTCGATATGCAAAATAAAAAACGGGCACATTATCCCCGCCGCCTGAGCCATTTTGGCCCAGCACTTCAGTCCGCAATGTATGAGGCCCGCTGACATCCCCGGTGATCTCGACGTAAACAAAATAATTGACCCCATCAGTGCCGTAGGTCGTGACGTCCCCCCTCCAGACCTCGACGCCATCCAGGGTCATCCTGGCCCATCCGTTCGTATCATCCCCCCAGAACTGGATGCCCAGAGCGCTGTACCCCTCGGGAGAGACAGCCTGGATGAATTGACCGGGTTCCCGCAAGACCATCCATTGATACCAGGGACCAGCATCCTCGCTGACTGTCACCGAGAAACCAGTCGGAGAAGGATATTCCGCGGCATTCGCCCAAACCATCACGTCCGGCGGGTTGTTTGTGCCGCGGATGTCGATCGGGTAGGCAGCCACACAGATCCCGCCTTCTCCACATTCTTCTGTGACAGGATCAGGTACTGGAGCCAAATCGGGGGAGGCGGCTGGGGCGTTTTCATCTGCCGATCCGTAGCTTTGATTATCTTCCAGGACGCTTTCTGAAATATCATCGCCCACCAGGTCATCTTGTTCAAGACCATAATTATTCATAAAATCCTCATCCTCATCTCGGTGTCCTAGGAAAGCCCTGAATAAGTTTTTAGGTACCGTGCAGGCCAGTGAAGCGGATGCCAGTAAGGCAATGATAATTACATGATTGATAACTCTTGATTTTTTGGGGGATGGGTGTGTTTTCATGTGAACTGCTCCTAGAGTATCCTGTTTATGGACCACCAGAACTCAACCGGTAAGAGCACCAAGAGAAACTTCCTTGGAAAATTCTGGAAATAATGATAATCAAGAACGTCGAATGCCGCTAGTTCATTCCATGAAAAACCTGAGGTGAAAACCTAGCGTGAAATGAGATCATGAGAGGAACGGCCGCGGATCGTAGATCACTTCCAGGCGGCAGATCCGCCCTTCCCGGAACTCGAACCACTGGGCATACGTGATTGGCCCTTTCGGACTCCTGAATTCCACCAGCGCAGCGACCGTATCCTGCTGGCCGATCAACTCTCGGACTTCGGCGTACATTTCCAGTTCATCTCCGGACGCGGTGATCGGGCTGATGTAGTCATCCGCGGAATCTAAAATCATCCGTGAGATATTCCCGAACTCGAGAGTGGTGGGCTTTTCCGCTGAAGAACTGCTGAAAGTATTCCCTGATTACACTAGTATTATCCATGCGATTCTCCCCTGGAAGAGATGGTCGAATATCCCATTCTCAGAATTCTGAAAAATAATTGATTTGCTGACCTGGATTGATCCGGTCAGGGAGGATCTCCCAGGCTGGCAGGATGTTCCCTGTATTTGGGTCAGATCGATATCCTTCAGTTACTGGATGAATCCAAGGCTCGTCTCCCCGGTGGGGGAGAGATCCTCTTTTTGGTGTCTGCTGATTGATCTGTGGATCCAATAGATATATGGCATTCCTAAATTGGTTTCGATCAGGGAATTGACAACGATCGGCTGCCAGAGTGCAGGCCGGATGCCGCAGAGAAGCAGAGCTGCCTCCCAGGCGAACTGGACACCAATTCCAATTAACATCAATCTGAGGATGTTTGCTTTTCCCTTCCCACGTAAGTTGTTGATGATCAGCAGCACATAGCCCACGCAGAGAATCAAAGCCATGGTGCCGTGATAGGATCCCGTAGTGCGTGAGATAGATATTTCCTGGAATCCTGCCCCGTAATTTTGGCTCACCAGGCCGATAGTCATCCAACCGAGGATGGGCAGCAGGGACCATTCCAGCGCGTATTCATCCCGGTCGAGAAGCAGCCAGATCCAGGTGAAATTGGTGAACCCGTAGCTGACGCTCATCCACAGTAAGAGCCAGAAAGGATCGGCTCCTGCAAAGTGGCGTGTGCCCAGGAGTTGATAGAATATTCCGTAATCAACCAGAAAATAGACGATACCGGCTAGCAACCCGACGATCACTGCCAGCCGCTTCTTGAAATAAAGCAGCACGCCGCTGAAGATCACCAGCCAGATAATGTCAAGAATGATATAGAGTGAGTTGAATGTTCTCGCCGCTGTTATCCCCATCTTTTTCCTCCAGGTGCTCATTATCCAATACACTATCGAAATTGATATTTCCCAGAATGACTATCAACCGTGTCCTACTTGGAAATATGAGAATAAGGCGGCAATCTGACTCAGGAAATAGGTCACCAGCGTGATAAAACCCCATTTTCTGCCTACCTGGAAAGCGTAACCGATCATACCTAGAATGGCCAGGTAATACAGGATCAAGTAGGGAGTCAGCAAAGCTGTATTCCGGAAATCGAGCTGCAGGATATAGTCCAGGACCAGCTCAAAAGCCAGGAAAAGGACCATGATCAACGGCAGGACATAGAACCACCACTCCCGTCCCGCCAGCAAGTTGCTGATCCCTGCGACAGTCAGGAGGAGGATGAAACCTGCCCAAACAAGGGCAAATATTTGGGGATGTTGGGCTCCCTGAGTGCGGGCATAGAAAATACCCACCATGATCAGGTTGAACAGATTGGCTACAGCCAGGATTATGATATCAGTGGTATTTTTCCGTTGTAGTGAAGCCATGGTCCTCTCTCCCTTTGTTTTAGATCCAGGTTATATTGGGTTTTGGTAGCTCTTTTAACCGTTAAATCGATAAGGGCAATGGTTCCCTGTCCAAAGCTGTACCTTGGCTACAGTATATAACAATTATGGAAAGGTTAGTCGAAATGCTGGAGGGATTTCCTGAGGTATGCGGTTTCCCAGCTTGTTTGAGTTCCTGACCTGCCCCGCATCCCCGACCCTCAATTCCGGTTATAATCGATGTACTGTCATGCCCGAGAATGCCATAGAGCGAGTTGTCCTCTTTGAATAAAATATAGATAGGATTTTCATTTCATGATCGCGATCAAGCAAGTAACCACCACGCCTCAACTGAAGGCCTTCATCCGTTTTCCGCATGACATTCCCAGAGCTGGGGACAATTGGGTCCCAGCCCTGGATTTTGACGAGCTGAACAATTTGCACTGGGACCGCAACCCGGCCTTTGAGCACTGCCAGGCCCGTTATTTCCTGGCTTATGAGGGGAAACAGATTGTTGGGCGGGTCGCGGCAATCTACAACAAACTCCACGCCGAAACCTGGGATCAGCATTATCTGCGGTTTGGATGGATCGATTTTTATGATGATCGGGAAGTTTCCGCTGCATTGATGGGTGAGGTTGAGGATTGGGCCAGGGAATTGAATTGCACTGCGGTGCACGGCCCGCTTGGTTTCACAGATCTGGACCGCGAAGGCCTTTTGGTGGACGGTTTTGATGAACTGGGTACCCTGGCTACCCGCCATGACCCGCCGTATTATCTGGAGCATTTGGAAGAGCTTGGTTACGGCAAGGATGTTGATTGGCTGGAACACGAGATCACACTCCCGGACCAGCTGGATGAGAAGATCCTCCGGGTAGCAGACCTGGCGAAGCGCCGCTACAAGCTTCACCTCCTGGATGCCAAGAATAAGAAAGAACTTCTGCCGTATGCGCCAGAACTGTTTGAAGTCATTAACGAGACCTACAGCCATCTCTACGGGGTGGTCCATCTGACGCCAAAACAGCGGGACGCTTATGTCAAGCAGTACTTTGGTTTTGTGATCCCGGAGTTGGGACCGGTTGTCCTGGATGAGAATGGCCGCATGGTTGCTTTTACGATTGCCATGCCTTCTCTCTCACGGGCTATTCAGAAAGCGCATGGACAGCTGTTTCCCTTCGGATTTGTGCACCTGCTAATGGCCATGCGAAAATTCGATCGGATTGATACGTATCTGGGTGCAGTGCTGCCGCGTCTGCAGGGGAGAGGGGTCAACGCCATTATGATGGTCGCATTGTTCAATGCCTGCAAAAAATACGGGGTTAAAACGGTGCATGCCAACCCCCAGTTGGAAACCAATCAGAAGGTTTGGTCCCAATGGAAGTACTTCGAAACCCGGCAGCATAAGCGCCGTCGGGTATACATTAAGTATTTATGAAACCGGATGACGGCTATATTACCGACAGCCTCGGTTGGGTGTACTATAAAAAAGGGAAATATGAAAAAGCCCTTG
>JARROG010000188.1:0-7257 GCA_037384185.1 Anaerolineales bacterium
CATCTCAAGAAATCCGGGCATGCCAGTGTCCTGACCCTCACTTCATATTCCGTCAAGCAGCCCATTCCTAATCTGGTGCTCTCTAACAGCGTCCGGGCTGCTACGGTGGGACTTACTAAAACCCTGGCACTTGAACTGGGACCAGAAGGCATCCGCTTTAACTCTCTGCTGCCAGGCTGGACTGAAACCGAGCGGGTGCAGGAGCTGATGAGCTTCCGGGCGGAACAGAATGGGACCAGCATCGAAGAGGAAATCAAGGCGGTTACAGAAGACTGTCCCCTGGGACGAATGGCAACTCCCCAGGAAATCGGCCGGGCAGCAGCCTTCTTGCTCTCGCCGGCTGTTTCTTATCTCACAGGTGTGATGCTCAATGTGGATGGAGGGGTGTATAAGGGCACACTCTGACTGAAATTTCCGGTGGCCAGCACGGATTCCAAACTCGCTGAAAGCTTCCAGTCAATGCGAAAATTGAAGAGTGATCAGTACCCAGTCCTCAGTCAAGCCCCCGTGAACAAGGCAACTGATTCCTGGACACTGATCACTTTTTTCTATTTAGTATTTATTGTCTGCTGTTAACTGATCGATCACTGCAACCGCAAAATAGTTTTCGCCTCTGCCCATAATTCTTCCAGGCTGTAGTAATTCCTGCGGTCGGGGGAAAAGATGTGGACGATCACCATTCCGAAATCAGCCAGCACCCAGCCAGCCATCGCTTCCCCCTCGACCCGGGCCGAGAGACCGAATTTCTTCTTGACTTCATCCTCCACTTCTTTCATCAGCGCTCTGACCATTCTCTCGCTGGTACCAGTGCATATCACAAAATAATCTGCCAGGGCTGTGTTCTCATGAATGTCCAGTAAATGGATGTCCTCCCCCTTTCTATCATCCAAGACCTCAACGATAAAGTCTGCAAGTTCTCTTGGTTCCAGAATTCACCTCGTTAATTAACAATTATCCAACTACCTGACCTTCGGGATCCGCTAGTTCCGCAGAAAAAATAAAACCTACCTGAAAATCGTTCAGCACGTTTCCCACTTTTCTAACATCAGAGACGGAAGCTTTTCGCGAGATCCTGCCTAAAGTCAGGTGAGGAGTAAACTCATACTTATCGTAATTGTATCCCAGGCGGGCTGCACCATCCTCGATTCCCCTTCTGAGATCAAATAGCTCGGATGGGGCTTCCACTCCTATCCAGATCACCCGGGGATGGCGCATCTTGGGAAATGCGCCAATTCCTCCGATGCCAATTTCCATCGCCTGCCGCTTGGCAGCTTCACTCGACAGGATCTTCTCCACCATAGAGATATTCTCGGTGGAAATATCTCCCAGGAATTTCAAGGTCAGGTGCATCTTCTGATAATTCACCCACCTGACAGGTGTAGCCGGCAGCTTGCTCTGCAGCTGATTGGACACCTGACCTAATGCGTCCCGAACGGAGGAAGGCAGGTCAACCGCGATAAAAGTCCTGATGACTTCTTCTGTCATTTTCTCTCGCTTGTAGAGTGGCGGAGAATGGATTCTAGGCTCATCACTGAGCGAAACTGGCTCCCGTCACTGAGCTAATATCGAATTCAGTGATCCCTCTCTAAAATTGTACTATATACTTCCCGGGGAACCTGCCACCTTACTGCAGTGTGTCTTGGGTCGTCACTTTCCGAAATTTCACTCGCTAAATCGTAAGCGTTGATAATCTTCCGGCGTGTCGATATCCTGCTGGGTCTGGATTTCATTCCACTCGATATACCGGGGAGGATAAGCATCAAACAAGGCCTTTCCCCCAATATCACCGCCCAGATTGATAAGAGCTTGAAACATGTCCCTGTCGAACAGCACGGGGTTTCCCGCTCGATCTGCGATCTTGGGGGCGGTTATGGCAGCCGGGTGTCGAGTGTGTTCCTGGACCAATTTCTTGATCAATTCCGGGGGGATCAGCGGCTGGTCGACCAGCAGGAATATAGCTCCTCCTAAGGTCTCAGGAAGCGCTTCTACACCGACCTGAATGGAACTGCTCTGTCCTTCTGCCCAGCCGGTATTGCACACCACCTCGACTGGAGTATTCCTCAGTACATCCGATACGCTGTCATGGTCCGCACCGGTAACGACCAGCACAGGCGACAGCCCTCCTTCCCTGGCGATATCAACGGCATTGCAGACCAGGGGCTGTCCGAACCAGTCCAGCAGCTGCTTGGGTTCTCCAAAACGCGTCGCTCCTCCAGCAGCCAGCACGACTCCGGCGATTTTCTCATGCACTTCCAGGAGCATCTCATCCTCCAGCACTGAAAAGCCCACTGCCTGATAGCTCTCAAGCAGGACATCCATGTGCTGGTAAAAGGTTTTCCAGTTGGGGAAGGAATCAACTTGATTGATGAGCAGGATTTTCCGGGCTGTTTCAGGGATGTTCTTCAGCCCGCCTTGGGGAGAAGTTAGCTCTTTGACCAGATGCTGGCTTTCCAGGATCTCCCCTTCCGGGATACCCACCAGCCGGGAGTACAGTTCCGGACGGTGGACCCACTCCTGCTGCAGCGGTTTTCCCAAACCTGAGAGACCAACAACCGTGAACACAACATCTATAAAATCCGGAATGGGCGGTTCATGCTCTGCCGGCGCTTTCAGGGGCAGTTTACGCGCACCATCCGCTTCGATGATCAGGGGGCAGGCCCACTTCTCAGCCAGGATCACCAGCGCTTCCAGCACATCCGCAGGGGGACTGCCAACCCGATTTGGTTCAACCTCCGGCCCTGTGACCAGCAGCAGTCCATCCCGTGGGCTTTGGTTTGGGTCAGGGAGCTCTGAGGCGTCACTGGGGACCAGATGTCTATCCGCTTGAGTTAGCTGGTCGAGCGCCAGATGGGTGGTGGTGGTGCAGATCACCGGGGATCCAAAATCTTTCGCCAGCTCGAACATCAAGGTGGTCTTTCCACCGGATCCAACCAGAGCGATCCGGTCTTTAGGACCAAGTCTGAATCTACGATTTAGTTCCATATGCCAGACCTCAAATCAGGGCAGGCCAGAATTGCCTCCAGCACCGCTCCTCCAACAGCCCGGGCTTTATCGGAAACCAGGAATACCATTTCCGGGTTATCGCGTGGATCTACATCCCCGATCTTTGTTCCCTTCGCAACTTCTGTACCCGGTCGGATCAATCCCCGCAGAATTCCATCAAAGGGGGCCATGACTGCCTGTCCGCCAACCAGGGCGATAACGGTTCCCTTTTTAACTCTATCCCCGATTTTTGCGCCGGAGATCAATTCACCGTCCGCCGGCGCCCTCAGGACCCGCTTCCTGCTGTAGCCCATCACGGCTTCGGGAACGCCGGTATCCAGCTGGGGAGGACCAGCCCACAGCACCCGGCCCAGATCGTGTCCTCGATTGGTCTCAATCACTGCATGGCAGTTCTCACCTGCGATAAAACCCGGGCCCAGACCAATTACCAGGGTAGCCATCTCCTTTCCTCGTTCGGGGGGTTTCTTACGCATCCGGGCATCAACGACCACTTCTGGATGGAGAATATCCAGACAGACCAGATCAGGATCAATTAACACAGGGATTTTTCCAGCTTTGAGAATTTCCCTGGCTTCCTCAGGTGTCGCCGCCAGTTCACCCAGGATGCCCTCAACCTCAACCCGGCCTTCCGGCACGGCTTCCGCGAAGGATACAGTCCTCCGGACCACAAGAGGGTGAGCTAATTCGGTCACGACCACCTGAAAGCCTGCTCTGTACAGCCGGACAGCAACGCCGCTGGCAAGGTCTCCCCCACCTCGAATTAGGACCAACAAGTCAGGCCTCCTCAGTATGGGAATTCTCTGTTTATTTTAACACGATGAAGACAATTTTCACTAAATCCTTCCAGATAGAAAGCCCAGCAACAGAGTAAAATAGAACCAGTCAGTATTCTCAAAGGGGTTTAAGTTAGAACAGGAGTGCAAACAACTGCTATGTTAATTCGGACCCGAAAGAACTTATCAATCGCATTGTTGATCTTATTGTTGGTTAGCTGCCAAGCTGACACGGAGCAGGCGGCAGGAATCCCAGAAATCCCCCCAAAACCTGTCAAGATCCTGATTGCTGAGATTTATGCTGGTGAGCAAGGGAACAATCAGGCTGATTTCATTCAGCTTTACAATGCCGGAACGGAAATCGGCGACCTGCAGGGGTATTCCCTCTGGTTCCAGCTCAAGGACGGAGATGAGGAAGTCCTGGTGGCGCGCTGGGAGGAACCTGCGCTGGTCCCACCGCTTGGGTTCTATGCTCTTGCCCTGGAAGGTCAGGAATTCAATGTGCTGCCTGATCTTTATTTCAACCAGCCCCTCGTCCCCAGCCGGGGAGGACTGTCCCTGCGCTTCGGGGACGAGGTCATTGACCAGCTCAGCTGGGGCGGCGGTCCGACAGCACTGGCAGAAGGCAGTCCTGCACCCAGGATGACTCCCGGCGCAGCCCTTCTCCGGCGCTCAACTCCAGAGGATGGAAGCATAGTGGACAGCGATGATAACGCTGACGATTTTGAACTCATCGGCAATCCGGTGCTGAAAAATACAGGCAGCCCAGTTAATCATTCTGCCGCTGATCTCTTGCAGCTCTCAATCGAGATCCCTCCCCTGGTGAAACCAGGAGATCAGTTCCAAATTGATTACATAATCAGCAACGACACTGGAATAGATCTCCAGGGTCTTGAGTTTCGTTTGCCCATTCCCGAAACCTTCTCACTTGAGGGTGGAGATATTGAACCCCGGCTGGAGGGCAACCAGGTCATCGGCACCATGTCCTCGCTGGAGAACGGGGCTGTTCTCCAGGGGTCGATTGACCTGCAAGCGGAATATACCTTTAGCGATTTTTCTCTGCACAACGGTTACCTGGAGGCTGAAAATTGGCCGCTCCCCTCCTTTGCAGGTCCTTTCTATGGCAAGATCGGCGGAGGCGCAATCCCGATTGCCACTGCCAGGGAGCTGATCGACAAGGAGGTCGTTGTCCAGGGAATCAGCACCATGTACGTGGGAGGCTTCTACGCCGGGAGCGGTGCGAAATTTTATCTCGAGGATGAGAGCGGCGGGATTCAGGTCTATGTCGCCGGAGCAGGTTCATCCCTGGTCGTGCCCCTGGGATCTACTGTGCAGGTGCGGGGAATCATCCAGGTTTACCGGGACTCTATCGAACTGGTACCAGTCTCCCANNATTCTTGAGTCTGGCGGTGAAGAGAGCTACCAGGAACCAGAACAGGTACCGATCGAAATCCTCAACAGCCAACCAGAAGAATATGTGGGCCAGCTGCTGTCTGTTGAAGGACGGATCGGCCGCCTGGAAGAATTTTCATACAGCTATGAGATCGACCTCTTCGACCCCCAGGGCAATCTGGTCTCCCTGTATCTGGACAAAGAAACCGGAATCACAATTGAAGAGATCGTTCCAGATGAAACCTATAGAATTACCGGTATCTTCGAACTCTATGATGGGAACTGGCAGCTTTACCCCCGACTGCAGAGCGACCTGGTCCGCGTCTTCGATCCAGGATTATATGTGCAGGCGGAACCGCCCACAAATGTTCTTCCTGGAGACCCTTTCCAGGTGACCTTTTCCATTACCAATCATGACAGCCAGCCCGACCAGCAGGTAATCCTCTGGACTGCAGTTGACCCCCAATTAGAAATACTGGAAATTAGCGAAGGGGGTCGCTTCGAAGGCAAAAACATCGTCTGGGAATTTGCTCAGCTGGCTGGAAATTCTGAAATTCAACCAGCATTCAAAGCCCGGACCGTCAGCGATGCGGATTATGTCAGCTTTGAGGAGTACACAGTCCAATCGATCAATTACCCAGAGCCGGTGGGCGGGATCCCATCCTACACATTTGTGGGTGAAGGCGTGCCGATCTGGGCCATCCAGGGCAGCGGGGATCGATCCCCATACGTCAAGGCTCAACTGACCACAACAGGTGTGGTGACAGGGATCTTTCCCGAGCTGGGTGGTTTCTGGATCCAGGAAACTCAAACCGACAGCGACCCAACCACCTCTCCCGGGCTATTCATCAGCACCGGTCCTGACCTGCCGGAGATCTCCAGAGGGGATCTGGTCACTGTAACCGGCCGGGTCAGGGAATACTTCCAGGAGACTGAGCTGGAGGTCACTTCCCCGGCAAATATCGAAATCCGGGGAACAGAAAGTATCCCTCAACCTCTGATCCTTGACCCTCCCTTTGATAACAACGCCAGCATGGTCTATTTTGAAAGCCTGGAAGGCTGCCTGGTTTCGGTACCAGATACAGCAGTAGTGGTTGGTCCCTCAACCCGTTACGGGGAATACGCGATTGTTCGGGAAGAAACCGGGGTAACCCGTTCCTGGCAGGATCAGCAGCATGGAATGTTGATCCATGTCGATGACGGCAGTTCGGTGACTCATGAAAGCGGGGATACCCTGTCCCACCTGCTGGCTGTCGGTGACCAGGTGAGAGATTTGGTTGGACCGCTGGCCTTTACCTATGGGAACTACAAGATAGAGCCGAATGCCCCCTATAGAGTCCAGACCCAGCCGCCAACGCTGAAACCTCTTCTGCCTGTATCGGAAGGTTCCTTCCGGATCATGACCTGGAACGTGGAAAATCTGTTTGATTTTCAAGTCCCCCACCCGAGCGACCCCGATCTTCCCACCGTGAGTGAGTACAAACGAGACATCATGAAAGTGGCATTAACGATCAAAACGGCAGGCTTCCCCACCGTGATCGGTCTTCAGGAAGTTGAGAACATCGGCGTCCTGGAAGATATCACCGCAGAACCGACACTGGCTGATTATGACTATCAGCCGTTCCTGATCGAGGGCACAGACAGCCGGGGAATCGATGTCGGCTACCTGGTACGTGGAGACAGAGCTGAGGTCCTGGATGTGGCCCAGTACCCTGCCCCCGGGAATATCACCAGCAGGCCCCCACTGCTGGTTGCAGTCCAACCCCGGGGAAGCCAGGAGGTCTTTTATCTGCTGAATAATCATTTCACCAGCATGTCAGGGGGAGAAGAAGCGACTGAACCGCGCCGGAACGCCCAGGCAGCCTGGAATCTGGAAATCGCCCGGCAGCTGTTAGCCGAGAACCCTCGAGCAAACCTGGTTGTGATGGGAGATCTCAATTCCTACTATGATTCTCCGCCCCTGGAGACACTCCAGGCTGGCGGTCTGACAAACCTGTTTGGGACTTTGCAGCCGGAGGAGCGTTACACCTATATCTATGAGGGCAACTCCCAGGTGCTGGATCATATTCTGGTGAACCAGAACTTGTTG
>JARROG010000189.1:0-4174 GCA_037384185.1 Anaerolineales bacterium
CGGCAGGGGCTCGTACTCGACCTGGATCAGTCGCAAGGCCTGCTCAGGGGGCAGCAGGAATGGACTTGGTTTGGTGTACAGACTGGCCAGCAGCCCACCATGCAGGAAGAAATCGAATCCTAGCACAGCTAACCAGGACAGCAGTACCCCGCCAATCAGACGACGATATGAAGGTCGAGCCATGATTTACTCCTTTATGAAACCTGTTCGTGTCCAAATGCATTCTACGAATGCTGAACAATAAACACATGTATATAATACAACTTATGTATATAAGTTTGCAAACCTGCTGGGGGAGCATCCAGGATCCTCCTTAAGGATGGTTTATTGAATGAAAAGACCCGGATGGCAGGCTGATTTCCTGCGCCATAATGTTACAATCCCCCTCATCTGAGGAGTTCATTCCTAAAAGGATGGTTTGCATGTTGAAGAAAAACTCGAAATCTTACCGCCAAAAATTCATACGCAGAGGGAGTCCATTGTGGCTGTGCGCCCTGGCTTTGGCACTAGTGCTGGGCGCCTGCAATCTGCCCAGCGGAGGTGAACCGGCTGAACCGAAAGGGCCGGAAGCCCAGCCCAGCCAGGATTTGAGCCTGCTGGCTACCCTGACCCAGCAGGCTCTGGACGCGGAAAGCACAGCTCCTACAGCGGATCAAACTGCCACCGAAAACCCCAATCCCACTGAGACCCAACCAGCCCCCACGGAGTCTTCCCAGAACCTGCCCTCCGTACCGACCGAGATCAAGTTCCGGGCTGGCGGCACCCTGGCTTATCTGAAAGGGGATATCGCTGCCGGTGAACAGCTGGCCTGGACCTTTGGAGCGGCTGCCGGCCAGACTTTGATTGCGGGTGTATCGAGCAATGATGTCGACGTCTATCTGGAGGTCAAAGGGATGGATGACGGGGAGATTCTGGTGCCATTTTCTGAGCGTTCTGCCTCGGCTGCCTTCAGATTGCCATCCACCCAGGATTATCAGATCACTTTAACAAGCCCGACTGATAATGTGTATTTCCTGTCAGTGGAGATCCCGGTTGATCTCACAGTCACTTTGGGGGCTGGACCAGTCAGTGTGGATGGCTATGTGGATGTGCTGGGAGGGTTCTATCCTGATGCCCTGACCCGGGTGCGTTATCTGATCTACCTGGAGGAGGGCACCACCCTCAATGTCCAGCTGAAATCCGCTGCCCTGGATAATCTGACCCTGGCACTGACCGGGAAGGACGACGGTGTTCCATACCTGCGTTATGTTGTCAAATCAGCTGGTATAAACGATTTGCCTATCCCAGTATCCCAGGGGTATTATCTGGATGTTTATGATGTCTCGTCGCAGTCAGCTGAATATACCCTGGTGGTCGAGGTCACAGAATAAGACTACCACCTTGATTCCCCTTGTGGTAAAGGACAGGAGCAAATGCCGGCAGGAACTTTTCCTTCCGGCATTTATGTTTTTTAAGGAGGGTTTTCAACTCATTAGATCAAGGTGATTGGGATCAGGGCTCGTAGACCGGGAGGTCCATCACCTGCCAGAATCCCCCGGCAGCCTTGGCAACTCGAAGGCTGAAAACTGATTTACCTGGCTCCTCCTCTGATCCTCCACAGCAGCTCTCCAGGGAGTATATACTACCGTCTGGATTCTGGAATGTCACTGCCACCAGAAAAGAATGATCGGAAAGTGGTTGAACGCTTTCCACCGTCCACACCGGAAGACAGACAAAACCATTGACCGTGCAGGCCCGCTCCAGCAGGCTGATGTGATTGGCGGGGTTGAGATCCGGATTGTATTCTTCCAGGACCGTATAATCTCCTCCATACAGATCGGAGGCAGCTTGGTACTGACCCAGGGATAAGGTCCGGAAGAATTCCTTGAGGACCGCCACTACCTGGGAAGATTCATCGGTGGAACCTGAATAAACAGCCCCTGCAAGCACGGCGCTGTTTTTTTGATAATCCTCAAATTCAGCGACTCCATAAAGATTGCCAGCCAGGTTTTCTGGCACGATCCACTCCACCTCAACACCGTCCCCAGGATTTGCGTCGACCCCGATGGTCCGCTGTGATCCCTCGGCATGGGGCTGATACAAGAACAGATAACGGAGGGCTCCGGGGGGATACTCGTCCCACCGCAAGCTGACGGGTTTTCCAGGAGACAAAGAGAAGTTGCCCGCGTCGGCTTTCAGGAAAGGTTCAATGTAGATCACTCCAGATTGGGAGTCTGGAGACCTGCGCAGAATAATTTCTGGATCCAGGCCGGAGCCGCCTTCAGAACCTGGAGCGGGAGTTTTGGTTTGATCCAGGGTGGGCTCGGGGGTGAAATAAGGCGTGAGGGTGGCAGTCCCTTCCAGATAGGGCGTATAGCTGGCGGTCTGAAGGACAGCCGAAGCTGCGGGTGATCTGGTTTTAGAGATGCAAAGCACCGCTAACAGTCCCCCTACTAACAGGATCAGTACAGCGCCCATCCCCAGCATAAACCACAGGCAGGAGGGGTTTCCTGCAAATCGGAAATCGCTGTGACTGTTCTGATGATTGTGATCAGGTTGGTTTGGTTGGTTGGTCATACTTATCACCTTCCTGGTTGTCTACTATGGGTCCACTCTAACTCGGATGGGGTTGTTGTCAACCTGCCATTCTCCGCTGCTGTTGATTTAACAACACGGTCCTGGGTGATGTTGAATAATCATTCTGACTGGGTGTCTGGCGGACCGCACTCAACATATTTCAACAGTTTGTCGTTTACTTAACAGTCCTGATCAGTTCCTCCTTTACGGGTTTCCCGGATAGCGATATGTTAATCGCTAACAGAAAACCCGGCTCCGATTTCGAATCCGTGACCCGGTTTGTCGGATCTGTAACAAGCGCTTGACAGGCAGGTAACCTGCCAGGAGTAACATGGAAAAGGTAAATCCTGATCCAGGCGCCAACAGTTCCTGGGGTGTATTGAAAGGGAATTGAAACATGAAATTGTTAAAAATCAGCGTGCTGGGGTTATTGGTCTTGACAGTCTGCTTGGCCGGAGGCTACCTGCTGCTGACCTGGCAGGCACCTCTGGGACCCTCCCTGGAGCCAGTTCAGCCGAACCAGATGGCAGCGGAATTTGCTGCTCCTCAAACAGCGACTGCTCCATCTGCTGAAGTTCCGCCAGCGACCCTGGCGCCCTCGCCCACTCCCACCATCGTCCCGGTTTGCGGAGGTCCGCCTTCGTTGACCATCCTGGTCTCGGGAGTGGCTGCAGAAAGCTACCTCTACGGTCTGGCAGATGCCATCCGGGTGGTTCACCTGGATTTTCAGCATCAGAAAGTCTCCGTTCTGGCCCTGCCCCGCGATCTGTGGGTGGATATTCCCCGGATCGCTGATCACGGGATCTATCAGGGGAAGCTGAATCAGGCTTATTTCTATGGTACGGAAGGTATGGGCTATTTCGACGGGTCGGGCTACGGATCAGGTCTGCTGGCAGCCACGCTGCGGGAGGATTTTGGCTTGGAGGTGGACCGTTATCTGTCGGTCAATCTATACGCCTTTCGACACATTATCGACACCATGGGGGGAGTGGATGTGACTTTCCAAGCGCCGGTCTATATTAAAAGATTTGAAAAACCCAAACTGTACTTAAACGCTGGGACCCACCATCTTTCCGGCAGGGAAGCCGAGCAGGTTGTTCGGACCCGGATCCAGATTGGGGATCTGGGCAGGATCGACAACCAGACCGTGGTTCTCAAAGCTGTAGCCTCCCAGATGCTGACTCCCTCCGGCATCCAGCATCTGCCCGGGTTGATCCAGGTCCTGCAGTCTAGCGTGCTGACTGACCTCAGTCCAGCTGAAATCAGCCAGCTGGTTTGTTTGGCGGAGAAGGTAGATTCCCGGTCGGGGATCCAGTTCTATGACCTACCGGAGAAGATGCTGCGGGAAGACCGGGTCTATGACCCTTACCTGGATTACCAGCCATCAGTGCTGCTTTATAACGCTGGCGAGCTGAGCAGCTTTATCGCCAGCGTCCTTGAAAACTAACTTTATACAAAGGATTGCGAAATGAATATGACATTAAGACGTGTTTTATGGCCTCTCATATTTGTGTTCCTAATGCTGGCCGGCTGCCAGCAGGCGGCGGAGACATCTCCTCCAGTCACGGGTGTAGTGAGCGGGAAGATCTGTTATCCGCCGGATGCTGAGCAAGCGGTC